>JBFMDG010000161.1:0-11860 GCA_040754135.1 Verrucomicrobiota bacterium | reverse complement strand
GGCGGTGAAAGAATAGCGATGGATCAAATCGCCGGAAGCGGAGCGCGCGAACAGGATTAAGAGCGCGCCGCACAAAAAAGAATACACGTAGTTCATATTTGGTTGTGAAGTTGGCGGAGACTTTTAGGTGAAAGGCCAGTCTCAGCTCCATGAGCTTTTGCGTAAAACTCTTGTGTTTTTTCTGCGACCGCTCCCAATGGCCGCGAAAAATCAAAAGAAAAATACGCGAAAGCTCATGGTTGCGCTCTCGCCCACAGAACTTAATTGGCCGCATCAAAACCGCTCTCGCCAGAGCCCTCATCGTTTCTCAGGACGCGCGTCCTTGCTGGCTGGTTCATCGCCACCAGCTTTCAAGGTGACGGCGTGACGGCGTTGATTGATGCGTGTGAAGAAAACCATGAAGACATTGCTGAAACGTTTCCTCGAAGCCGGCTTTTGCGCCGCGCTTTGCGCTCCCCTATTTCTGCCGCCCGCGCTCGCCTCCGATGCGGCCGGCCTGCGCGCCTTGTTCCTTGGCGATAATGGCCATCACCGGCCAGCCGATCGTTTCAAGCAAATCCAACCGGTCTTAAGCCAGCGCCAAATCGTTTTGGAATACACCGACAAACTGACAGATCTCAATCCGCAGAAACTCGCCGGCTTCGATTGCGTTGTTGTTTATGCCAATCACACCCAGATTTCTTCCGCGCAGGAAAAAGCGCTGCTCGATTTCGTGGCGGCGGGCGGCGGCTTTGTTCCGCTGCATTGCGCGTCGTACTGTTTCCTGAACTCGCCAAAATATATCGAGCTGGTTGGCGCCCAATTCAAAAGTCACGGCACGGGTGTTTTTAAGGAAATGATCGTGGATGCCAATCACCCGATCATGAAAGGCCTGGAGCCGATCGAAAGCTGGGATGAAACCTACGTTCACGCCAAACATAATTCGGATCGAGTGGTTCTGGCCGAGCGGCGTCATGAACAAGGCGCCGAGCCATGGACCTGGGTTCGGGAACATGGAAAAGGCCGCGTTTTTTACACAGCCTGGGGACATGACCAGCGCACCTGGAGCCATGCCGGCTTTCACGCGCTGGTCGAACGCGGAATTCGCTGGGCTTCGGCCAATTCACCGACGCAATTGAAAGTGCGCACCGGCCTGAAGCCGTTCGAATATGTAGAATCACCGGTACCCCTCCCGAATTACACACCGAACGCGCAATGGGGCACGCAAGGCGAACCGATCCGCACCATGCAAAAACCGCTCGAACCTGCGGAATCGATGAAACATCTGGTGACATTCCCCGAGTTCGATTTCAGTTTGTTCGCGTCCGAACCGGAAATCATCAAGCCGCTCTGGCTGGCCTGGGATCAACGCGGACGCCTTTGGATCGCGGAGTCGGTCGATTACCCGAATGAATTGCAAAACGAAGGAGAAGGACGCGATCGCTTGAAGATTTGCGAGGACACCAATGGCGACGGTCGCGCCGACAAATTCACAGTGTTCGTGGACAAATTGAGCATTCCCACCGGCTTCGTCTTCGCGAACGATGGGGTGATCGTCATTCATTCCGGACGCACCGAGCTTTTTAAAGATACCAACGGCGACGACAAGGCCGACGAGCGGCGCGTGCTGTTCACGGGCTGGAGCATGCGCGACACCCACGCCACCGCGAGCAATTTGCGTTATGGCTTTGACGGCTGGATTTGGGGAACGGTCGGTTACTCCGGTTTCCAGGGAACGGTTGGCGGAAAAGAAATTCGATTTGGCCAGGGCATTTTCCGTTTTAATCCGGATGGTTCGCAAATGGAATTCGTGCGTTCGAGCAACAACAACACGTGGGGACTGGGAATCACCGAGGACAACATCATCATTGGTTCCACCGCCAACGGCAATGCCAGCATGTACATGCCCATCCCCAATCGCTTTTACGAAGCGGTGAATGGCTGGTCGGCCAGCCGCCTCGAAAGCATCGCCGACAGTCAAAGTTTCTTCCCGATCACGGATAAAGTTCGTCAAGTCGATTGGCACGGACGTTACACCGCCGGTTCTGGCAGCGCCATTTACACGGCCCGCGATTTTCCAAAAGAATATTGGAATCGCGTCCAGTTCGTCGCCGAACCGACGGGTCACCTCCTCGGAAAATTTCATCTGCAACCGCAAGGCGCCGATTACATCGCGCACAACGGCCGCAACTTCGTCGCCAGCGATGACGAATGGAGTTCGCCGATTTACGCGGAAGTCGGACCCGATGGCGCATTGTGGATGGTCGATTGGTACAATTACATCATTCAGCACAACCCCACGCCGCGCGGCTTTCGCACGGGCAAAGGGGCCGCATACGAAACACCGCTGCGCGACAAGGATCATGGCCGCATTTACCGGATCACCTATAGCGCCAGCGCCACGCGCTCCGGCAATTCGGCCAGCATGCCGCAATTAAATCCCAGCCATCCGCAATCGCTGGTCGAAGCGCTGCAAAACAACAATCTCCTTTGGCGGATGCACGCGCAGCGTCTTCTGGTCGAGCGCGGCCAATCGGATGTGGTGCCCGCGCTTTGCAAACTTGTGCAAAACCACAGCGTCGATGAAATCGGACTGAATGTCGGAGCCATTCACGCGCTCTGGACCTTGCATGGGCTCGGCGCTCTCAGTACCTCGAATTCCGAGGCCTGCGCATCGGCGCGGGCTGCGCTCAAGCACCCCTCCGCCGCCGTCCGGCGCGCCGCGGTCATGACTTTGCCTCGCCAATCGGATTTGTACAACGCGATGACCGAAGCCAAATTGCTCAATGATCCCGATGCGCAAGTGCGTCTCGCCACGTTTTTGGCCTTGGCAGAAATTCCGGCATTTGAAGCGGCAGGTCAGGCGGTGCTGGCAGCACTGCAAGAGGCAAGAAATTCAGAGGACCGTTGGATTCCCGATGCCGCCACGGCCGCGGCCGCGAAACATGACGCGGCGTTTTTGCGGGCTGTCCTGGCCAGCTATAAACCTGTGGCCCCCGCACCGGCATCCGCATCCAGCAGCGCCACGCCTTCAAACCTGATTTCCAACGGTTCCTTCGAAAACGTCACCAATGACCGTCCGAATGATTGGCGCAGCGTCACGCACAGCGGCCGCGGCGAATTCGCCTTGACGGACACCGCACGCACCGGCAAGCGCAGCGTGAAGATTTCGTCAGAACAGGGCGGCGATTTGAGTTGGGCCGTGCGTGTGCCCGTCAATCCGGGAACCGATTATCGCCTGACCGGATGGATCAAAACGGAAAACGTGCGCAAGATCGGCAATGCCCGAGGCGCCATGTTCAACATCCACGAACTACAAGATCCGGTGCGAGGCGGAACCAAAGCGCTGACGGGCGACAATGATTGGACCGAAGTGCAACTCACATTCAATTCCGGCCAAATGCGCGAGATCACCGTCAACTGCCTTTTTGGCGGCTGGGGCCGAACGACAGGCACTGCATGGTTCGATGATGTGATGCTCACCCCCGCGCCCGGATCTGAGCTGGCCGGCGCCATTGGGCGCGTCGTGCGCATCGTCACGGCGCATTACGCCGTGCGCGGTCCCGTGGACAGCATCGTGGCCACATTATCGGCATTGAACGGCGCCTCCGCTTCCCTCTCGGTGGCCATTCTCGATGGGCTCGTTTCCGGATGGCCCGAAGGACTCGCGCCCGAAATTGGCGAACGCGAAAAGCAAACGCTCTCGAGTCTGATGACTTCGATGCCCGAATCAGTGCGCGACCGGCTTTTGGCGCTGGCGCAACGCTGGGGTCGAACGGACATTTTCGGCGCGAACATTGCCGGAATTATTCAAGGACTCAAAACTCAGATTGCCGACGGCGCCACACCGGAAGCGCAGCGGATTGCGGCAGCCCGCCGATTGATTGGCCTCGATTCCGGTTCGGAAATGGTCAAGGTGGTTCTCGATCAAGTGAATCTTTTAACCCCTCCGGCATTGGCCAGTGGCCTCGTCGGCGCGCTTACCGAAAGCCGCGACACCGGAACCGGAGCCGCCCTCGTGACGCATTGGAATCAAATGACACCGGCCGTCAAACGCGCCGCCATCGCCACCTTGATGCGCCGAGGCGAATGGACCCGCGCGTTGCTCGATGCAGTGGACAAAGGCACGATCGCTCGCACCGATCTCGCCGCCGAACATTGGTCGCAATTGAAACAAAATCCCAACCCCATGATCGCGCGCCGTGCCGAACGGCTCTCCACACCCATCGGCGGCATTTCTTCCGACCGCGAAGAAATCGTCAAGAAACTGCTGCCGCTGGCCAAAGAAAAAGGCGATGCCGCGCGCGGCAAAGAAGTTTACGTGGCCAATTGCGCCGTCTGTCACCTGTTCAATGGACAAGGCGGAAAAGTCGGCCCGGATCTCAGCGGCATCGGATCGCGGGATCGCGCCGATATTTTGTTGGAAATTCTCGATCCGAACCGGTCCGTCGAAGCCAATTACCGGCTCTGGTCTGTGGCGACGAAGGATGGCGAAACTTATTCCGGACGGCTCGATGCCGAAACGCAAACTTCCGTCGAACTGCTCGACACGACCGGCCAAAAACATGTCGTGCAACGCAAAGACATCTCGAAACTGGAAGCGTCACAATTGTCGATTATGCCGACCGGATTCGAGATGTTGCCGCCGGACGATTTGAAGGCGTTGCTCGAATTCCTGGCGCAACCGCATCCGTAGCCAAAAGCAGCGATCCGTTTCCAACTTGGGGAAAGGCCCAGCGGCCGTGGACGATTGAATGGCGTCTGTTCGCGGTTGAGCTGAAGGATGCGATGCACAGGGCACTGGCCCCAAGGCGAATCCTGAATCGTTCAGCAGCTTGTTGGCACTTCCTGAAGCACTTCGATGCAATGTGGAATGGCGCCGACAACAAAGCCGAGGCATTCCACAGCGCCGCTCGGTTTTCCGGGCAGGCAAATCACCAAACTCTTGTCCACGACCACGGCCAGATTGCGCGAGAGAATGGCGTTCTTCGTGATCTTCATCGATTCCATCCGCATGATTTCTCCAAATCCCGGCAACTCGCGAACGGCAATTTCGCGCACCGCTTCGGGGGTCACGTCACGGAGAGCAACGCCCGTCCCGCCCGTGGTCAAAATCAAAACGCAACCCTTGGCGATCTGCTCGCGAATGGCCCGCTGAATTTCACGCTTCTCGTCCGGCACGAGCGCGTCCGCCATAACTGTCCAACCGTAATCTTCCGCAGCTTTTCTGAGCGCGGGTCCGCCCAGATCATCGTAAAGGCCCTGGGAAGCGCGGTCTGAGATGGTGATAATTCCGACGTGAATGAGGGAGAGGGGCACGGTTTTGAGAGTTAAATGGTTAAAGGGTTAAGGGGTTAAAGGGTTGAAGGGTTACAAAAGTTTATCGGTGTTTATTTTTTTGTTTTGGAGAGGAGGGTGATTTCGCTGATGACCATGGTTTTGTCCACGGCTTTGCACATGTCATAAATAGTTAAGGCCGCCACCGAGACAGCGGTCAGCGCTTCCATTTCCACACCGGTTTGAGCGGCGATTTTTGCCGAAGCCGTAATCACAATGCGGTCGCGTGTTTGTGGGATTTCGAAATCAATGTGGCAATGGCTGATTGGCAATGGATGACATAACGGAATCAATTCGCCCGTTTTCTTGGCCGCCAAAATGCCGGCGACCCGCGCGGCCGCGAGGACATTTCCTTTGGCAATGGCATTGGTTTCAATCAACTGCAAAGTCTCCGCGCCAAGAAAAATCGCCCCGCGCGCCACCGCCTCGCGCAATTGCACCGGTTTGGCGGAAACGTCCACCATGCTCGCGGCGCCGCGTTCGTCAATGTGGGTGAGCTTTTTCACTTTTTATTCCACGGCTTTGAGCGGCATTTGGAGTTGATCTTTCCATTGGGCCACGACCGTTCGAATCTGTTCCGCAATGTTCAGTTTCGGTTTCACAAACCGCGGTGTGAACCACGGAAACATGCCGAGCAAATCATGCGTCACCAGAATCTGCCCATCACAATGTTCGCCCGAACCAATGCCAATCGTCGGAATGGAAAGGCTCTCGGTAATTTGCCGCGCCGCCGCAGGAGCAACCAATTCCAATACGATGGCAAAAGCGCCCAGGGCTTCCAGGGCGCGCGCATCCTCGACCAGATGCTTCTGTTCCGCTTCCCCCTTGCCTTTCACGCGGTAACCGCCCTCTTCGCGCACGTGCTGCGGGAGCATTCCAAGATGGCCAATGAATGGGATTCCCGAGCTGACGATGGCCTGCACCTGATTCTGAATTTCACGGCCGCCCTCAGCCTTGACCGCTTCGGCGCCGCAATCCACAAGCCGGCGCGCATTGCGCACTGCCAACTCAGGGGAAGCGTAACTTCCGATCGGCAGGTCCGCGGCCAGCAACGCGCGGGGACGGGCACGCGCCGCCGCGCGCACGTGATGCTCCATTTCCTCCATCGTGACAGAGGTCGTATCGGCGTAACCCAAAACCACCATGCCAAGAGAATCGCCCACCAGCAGGAGCGGCACGCCCGTTTCATCGAGCAACTTCGCCATCGGAAAATCGTAGGCGGTCAACGCGGCAATCGGTTGACGCCCTTTTAGCTCCCGAATCTGTTCCGGCGTGATCTTCAATGCACTCACCGGCTCACGATTGCGTCTGGTCCGGTCAGCGACAAGTGAAAACTTGATCCGCACGCAACGGCGCTATCGAGTCAACGATGAAACCTAATGACCGCGGCCTGTGGCGCCAATGCGATGCGTTAATGCGATTTGTTTCCAAGCCATTGCTGGCTTCGCAACCAATCGGCCACGCGATCGGGCCAGGTCGTGACAAGCGCCGGGGTGCGGCGCAATCCGTAGCCATGTCCCCCCGAGGGATACACATGCAATTCAAATGGCACTTTCATTTGCTTCAACGCCGCCGAGTAAAAAAGCACGTTCTCGACGCGCACCGGATCGTCCTGCGTCATCACCATGAAGGTAGGTGGTGTGTTTGTGGAAAGACTCAGCTCGGGCGCAACGCGATCTCCTTCCTCTTTCAAGGTGAGATAGCCGGGATAAACGAGCACGGCAAAATTCGGACGCGAACTTTCCGCATCGGCCGCATCAACCTTCGGATAAGATCGTTCCACGGACGAATGGCTGGTCAGCGCCGCCAGATGTCCTCCCGCAGAAAACCCGAGCACCCCAATCCGTTGCGGGTCGATTCCGAATTCACGCGCGCGAGAACGGAGTAAACCCATCGCCCGTTGTGCATCCTGGAAAGCAGCGGTGTGTTTCTCAAGGCCTTCGCGTTTCGGCACTCGATATTTTAAAAGCGCGCCGGTAATGCCGATGGAATTGAGCCATTCGCAAACCTCCGTTCCTTCGAGATCCCATGCCAGAATGCGGTAGGCGCCGCCCGGACAAACAAGCACAGCCGTGCCGGTGTTTTGCGATGCCGGCGCCGGATAAATGCTCAGCGTTGGCTTCGAAACGTTCCCGATGCGCATGACGCGGCGGCCGGCGATCTGCCCGTCAGCGGGTTTGGTCATGTCGCGTTCCTCGCCAATATCCCCTTTCTCGCCGGGCGGCGTGCCCGGCCAAAGGTCCAGGACGCGCGCGGGCTCGGAGGCCAGCGCGGCGCCGGCCAAACTTGCAATCATGAACCACAAAAGCACGAGATGACTTGAGAAAAACAAATCACTGAATTTCATAAAAGCGTAGCATCTTAAGCAGGGTCATTCAGTCAAACGTAAACCGGTCTTGTAAGATGTGCGCAGCTTGGTCGCATGGCCAGCGAACATCGAGACGTGAGGTCACTTGTGAGGCCACTTTCCCGGCGCGTTCCCTGCCCCGAGGGATCTCACTTCCGCGTGGCCGTCCATTCGTTGGTGATCTCTTCGCCGTCGAGTTTAGCTTTGGCTACGCCTTTGAGTTTGCCCGACTCCATTTTGCCGGACATGGCGTAGGTGATTTTGCTGCCGTCCGGCCGGTCGCGCGTGACCGTCCAGGAGAATTCGTTCCCATTGATTTTTCCGTTCTCAATTTCCAGCCAGCGATTTTCATCACGCGAGAATTTGCCGGTGATCTTTCCGTTTTCGGATTTGGCGATGAACGTGAAATCGAAAGTCTGGCCTTCCTGATTGCGCAACGCCACATTCCATTCGCCGGTGAGACTTCCACTCGCAGCACTGCCTCCCACTCGCGAGTCGCTGAGAACACTCGACAGCCGGTCCTCGATCGCTTCCGCCCAGATTTCATATCCTCTTTTCGAGAGGTGCAGGAAATCGGGCATCAATTCGCGCGGCATGGTGCCGTCGCTGTTCAAGAACTGATGGCCGAAATCGATCCAGAATACATTCCGTTCATCGGCGAGCTTGCGAATGATTTGATTGACCATCAGGAGCTTGCCGCGTTGCGGGGTGGGATTTTCGCTCCGCGGAAAAATCGCGAGCAGCAGCACTTTTGTGTCGGGCAGTTTCAGCCGGAGTTTCTGCACGATGGCGGTGATTCCATCGGCAATCTGTTCCACCGAATTATCTTCGCCATTCGAGTTGTTGGTGCCGATCATGAGGACGGCGGCTTTTGGCTTGATCCCATTCAGATTGCCGTTGTCGAGCCGCCACAAAACATGTTGGGTGCGATCGCCACCGATGCCGAGATTAACAGCGTTGCGATGGGCATAATAGCGCGCCCAAACTTCCTTCCCCTCTCCTTCCCATCCATGCGTGATCGAATCGCCAATAAAAATGATTTGGGCTTTGTCGCCGGCATCGATCGCGCGCTGGTTGAGGATTTTTTGACGGTCGATCCAACCTTGATCCGTGCGTGGAGCAGGTTCATTGGCGGAATGAGCGAAAAGGCCAATGGACGAAACACAAACGGCCGAGAAGATGAAAAGGGATGCAAGAATTTTCATGGACCAGAGCATGAGCAATTTGTCAACGGCTGGCAAGCGACCGCGCGTTCCGCCCCACGATTCCTGCGGCGTTCCGGCTGCAGTAAGGCTTCCCGCCGGTACGTTTTTCATGGCGGGACGGATTTGCTGAAGCTGCCGGCTGCTGGAGCTTGGGTCCGCTTTTCTTTTTGCGCAGAACCCGTATGGTGAACGCGTGAAGCGTGATGTCAAAGCCCTGTTACGTGAAGAATTGCAGGAGCAATTCACCGCCTGGAACCAGCCGGTCTATCGAGTTGATCAGGTGCTGCATTGGCTTTATCAACGCCGCGCCACTTCCTGGGATGAAATGTCCAACCTGCCCAAATCCCTGCGCCAACTGTTGAGCGATGCCTATGCCTTGACCATTCTTGAATTGGTCAGAAAACAGGGCGCGCGCGATACGACGCAAAAATTTCTTTGGCGGCTTAAGGACCACTCGCTCGTCGAAAGCGTTCTCATCCCGGCAAGTCCCGCCCTTTATGGCGAACCGAGCGATCGTCACACGCTATGCGTTTCAACACAGGTCGGGTGCGCTTACGGTTGCCGTTTCTGCGCCAGCGGTCTTGAAGGCTGGAAACGCAATCTTGGGCCAGAGGAAATCGTCGAGCAGGTCCTCGCCGTGGAACGATGGCACGCCGCCAATCCCATCCCCGCGCCGATCGCCGGCGACAGCGCATTGCCGGCGCGCACGGCGGGCGCGGATCGATCGGCCGAATCACGTTTGGTGAATAATTTGGTGATCATGGGCATGGGTGAACCTCTGGCCAATTACAACCATCTGCTGCGCGCGTTGCAAATCCTGAACGCTCCCTGGGGCGGAGGCATTGGCGCCCGCAAAATCACCATTTCGACGAGCGGGCTTGCTCCGCAAATACGAAAGCTCGCCGATGAACCTTTGCAATTCCGGCTGGCGATTTCGTTGCACGGGGCTACCAATGCCGTCCGCAACAAGATCATGCCGGTTAATCGCAAGTATCCCCTCGAAGAACTGGTAACGGCTTGCGAATATTACCAGCAGAAAAAAGGGCGCATGATCACTTTCGAGTACATCCTGATCGCCGGGGTGAACGACGGGCTCGATCAAGTGCCGCCACTCGCGTCCCTCGCCCGGCGGCTCCACGCTAAAATCAATTTGATCCCATACAACCGCGTGGAAGATTTGCCCTGGGAACGGCCCTCCGATCAGGTCCAGGAACAATTTCTCGAAGCCCTTCAATCTCGAAAAGTGCCCGCCACCTTGCGCCGCGAAAAAGGCCATGACATCGACGCCGCCTGCGGTCAACTGCGCTTAAAGACAGAACGGGAATTGGGCGGAGGCAGGAGCGAATGAGAAGAGTTACAGGGTTAATGAGTTACAGGGTCTCGCGAATGGGTGGGGTTATGCCGCAAGGGAAGTACGCCTTCACTCGCGGGGAGTTTGCAAATCCTGGAATCACCAGGCCCTGGCGTAGGCCCACCAACGTTTGGCTGTGGCTTGTGAGATCCCAAGGACTTCAGCGGCTTCCTCGATTTTCAGGCCGACAAAAAAGCGGAGCTTCACCAATTCGGCTTGCTTCGGCTCCAGTTCATGTCGGGATAACACGATGAACCGCTCACTGAAAACACGAACATCATGCACGGCATCATAATTGGCGGCGGCATCGGCGGCATGGCGTTCGCCGCGGCACTGGAGCGCGTGGGCATCTCGTACGAGGTGCATGAGCAGGCAGAAGAATTGCGCGAGGTTGGCGCGGGCCTGACGCTGTGGTCGAACGCCCAAATTGCCCTGGCGCGGTTGGGCGCGGCCGAGGCGCTCACAATCAAAGGGTCCATCGTCGCCCGCCTGGAAGTCCGGACGCCCGACGGTCGCGTGCTCGCAGTGACACCGCTGGCCCGCGCCGCCAAGCGTTTCGGTGTGCCGGGCAGCGTGTGTGTGCATCGGGCGGACATTCTCTCCGAGTTGATGCGCCGGAGCGATCCAGCGCGCGTGCGCCTGCGCTCTCGCTGCGTCGGCTTCGCAGAGCGCGATGGCAGAGTGCTTGCCCATTTCGCCGATGGCCACGAGGCCCATGGCGATTTTCTCGTCGGCGCCGACGGGCTCCGTTCCGCCGTTCGGGCGCGGCTGTTCGGCGATGAGCCGCCGCGCTACGCGGGTTACACTTGCTGGCGTGGCGTGGCACCGTTGGAGCAGACGGCGCTTCCGCGGGACACGGCCTTCGAAGCATGGGGACGGGGGCGGCGGTTTTCCATCCATCACTGCGGACGCGGACGCCTTTTTTGGTGGGCCTGCCACAACGAACCTGCCAACGGCACGGACAGCGCGGCGGGCCGCCAGGCAGACGTGCTGAAGTTGTTTGGCGACTGGCACGCGCCAATTTCGGAGGTCATCTCGGCGACTCCCGAAATCCTGCGGAACGATATTCTCGACCGGCCGCCTATCCGCGTTTGGAGCCGCGGGCGCGTGACTTTGTTGGGCGACGCGGCGCATCCGACCACCCCGAATCTTGGCCAGGGCGCGTGCCAGGCCATCGAGGACGCCGTGGTGCTGGCCGACCGGCTTCGCGGCGGCGGTGACCCTGCCACAGTATTTCGGGCATACGAGAAACTCCGGCAACGGCGGACCGCGCGAATCACCGAGGACTCGCTTCGCATGGGCTGGGTGTGCCAGTGGGAAAATTCTGTGGCGTGCTGTCTGCGTGACACGGGCAACCGCTTCGTTCCGCCAGCCGCCGCGCTGTGGTTTCTGGAACGTTACTTCCGATGCGAGTTGCCCATTCTCTGAGTATGTGATGACATTTGCTTTTCTTGGAACGCGGCGCTGAACGCGCGGCACTTTCGTCATTTTCTCTTGTGTTAATGTTGCATGAGCTATTGTCCTGATTTTTGGAATGGGTTGGCGCAGTTTCACGCCGAGATCGAGGATACGAACTTCGATCTGGCCAGTGTTCGCCGCCTCCTGCCGCAAATTAAGGCTCCCGTGTTAGTTGTAGGCGCG
>JBFMDG010000160.1:0-11896 GCA_040754135.1 Verrucomicrobiota bacterium | reverse complement strand
CTGGATTCATCGAAATGTCTCCGTCACAAACGGGCGTCACCTTCACCAACACGCTCTCGCTCGAGAGCATGATGCAGAACAACAACCTGATGAACGGCTCGGGCGTGGCTTTGGGTGACTACGATGGCGATGGCTGGTGCGACGCTTATTTTTGCGCCATCGAAGGCACCAACGCCCTCTTCCGAAACCGCGGCGGCTGGCAATTCGAAAACAAAACGGAAACCGCTGGCGTGGGCCTTCCCGGCGCGCGTTCCACGGGAGCGGTCTTTGCCGATACCGATGGCGATGGCGATCTGGATCTGCTCGTCGCCACCCTCGGGCAAGGCGTGCACAGTTTTATTAATTTGGGCAATGGCCAGTTCCGCGAAAACACCAGCGAAGCGGGTGTGGCCTCGACAACCGGCAGCACCAGCATGGCCCTAGGCGATATCGACCGCGACGGCGACCTGGATTTGTATGTGGCCAATTACGGTGCGGTTTCAGTGCTTCGCTCCGGTGGACGCGCCGAATTAAAAAAGGTCGGCGATCAATGGGTTGTTACCGGGCCATTTGCCAAGCGGCTCCGATTTGTAGAGGGACGCCTCGAGGAGGTGGGTGAAGCCGATGTGCTTTATCTGAACGACGGGCAGGGCCGGTTTCGCGCTGTCCCCTGGGGATCAAATTTCTTTCTCGATGAACAGGGACGGCCCTTTCCCGAACCGCTCGATTACGGTTTGGCTGTGCAAATCCGTGACCTGAACAACGATGGCTGGCCGGATATTTACGTCTGCAACGATTTCCAATCGCCCGATCGCATCTGGATCAACGATGGTCAGGGACGATTCCGATCTCTCCCGTTGCTGGCGATGCGAAAACAGAGTTTCTCCGCCATGGGAGTCGATTTCGCTGATCTCGATCGCGATGGGGATTTTGATTATTTCGTCACCGAAATGATGAGCCGCGAGCATGCGCGTCGCATCCGCCAGGTCACGGGCAATCAACTTTTCTTTCCCCGGCCAGGCCGTTTCGAAAATCGGCCGGAAGTGGTCCGCAATACTCTCTTTGAAAATCGCGGAGACGGCACTTACGCGGAATTGGCGAATTACAGCGGGGTGCCGGCATCCGATTGGTCCTGGCAACCGGTTTTCCTCGATGTCGATCTGGATGGGTTCGAGGATTTATTGATTGTGAATGGAACGCCGTTCGACGTGCAGGATCGCGACACGCTCGACCGGATCCGTTCACTCGGAAAACAAAGCCCGGAGCAATCCCGCACCAACCTGCTCATGTATCCGCCGTTCGCCTCCGCCAACGTGGCGTTCCGCAACCAAGGCCAGTGGCGTTTCACCGATGTCAGCGGCCTCTGGAATTTTCAATCAACCGCCATCTCGCAAGGCATTGCCACCGCCGATTTCGATCTCGATGGCGATCTCGACCTGGCAATTAATTGCATGAACGCGCCGGCTTTGCTGTACAAGAATGACGCGTCTGCCCCGCGCATCGGAGTTCGATTGCGTGGAATTAAAAACCATTTTGGCATCGGCGCGATCCTCAAGGTTTTTGGCGAACTCTCGACACCGCAAACGCAGGAAATTCTCTGTGGCGGACGCTATTTGTCCGGGGATGACACGCTGCGGGTTTTTGCCGCCGGCCATGCGACGAACCGATTCACCATTGAAGTGCGCTGGCCGGATGGGCGAACCTCTCGTGTGGAGCAGGCGCAAGCGAACCGAGTCTATCGCATCGAGGAACCGCCCATGACGCCGCAACCAAATACGGCATCTCGCCCAACAATTGCCGAGGCACACGCGCCTTCCGGCATTCAATTTCGCGTTTCGAATTTGCTGCCCGCGCACACGCATCACGAAGAGCAGTTCAATGATTACCAACGCCAGCCACTCCTGACCAAACAGATGAGCCAGTTCGGACCGGGGGTCGGTTGGATCGATCTGGATGCCGATGGACGCGATGAACTCCTGATCGGTTCAGGGCGCGGTGGAAAAATCTCCGTGTTCCAACAATCCTCGGACGGCTTCAAAGAACTGCCTTGGGCCTCCTCGGCAATTGCCCCCGACGATGTCACAGGTGTGGCGGCATGGCATTGGGCGGATGGCGCGCCAGGCGCGCTCCTGGGCCTAGCCAATTACGAAAATGCGACCAACCATTTCGCGGCGCTGATCGTCCGCATGACCGGCAAAAATGCTCTAACCGGCCAAGGTCTGATTGCGGGTTTCGATTCGAGCCCGGGGCCACTGGCCGTTGCGGACATGGAAGGGGATGGCGATCTCGATCTGTTCATCGGCGGCCGCGTCATTCCGGGCCGTTATCCGGAAGCGTGTGATTCAAAGCTTTTCCGCCAGGAGAATGGCCGGTTGATTTCAGATGATGCCGCGTCGGCGCTTCTCCGCCAGGTGGGACTGGTGAGCGGCGCCGTCTGGAGTGATTTGAACAGCGATGGTTTTCCCGAATTGATCCTGGCCTGCGAATGGGGGCCGTTGCGCCTGTTTCAAAATCATCGCGGCGAATTGAAAGCATGGAATCCGCCGCTTGAATGGACGGCTCCGCGCCCGCAAGAACCGCGTAAGACTCTCGATCAATGGATCGGATGGTGGACGAGTGTTGCCACCGGCGATTTCGACGGCGACGGCCGCCTCGACATCATCGCTGGCAATTGGGGATTGAACGATGCTTATCATGCCGACGCGCCACACCCGGTCGAGTTGCATTACGGCAATCTCGGTGGACGCGGCCAGATCGATCTCATCGAGAGCTATTATGCGCCCGAGCTGCACAAACAAGTGCCGCGTCGCAGCCTGACTGCGCTTGGCCAGGCTTTGCCCTTTCTCATCGAAAAATTTCCGGTGCACCACGCTTTTGGCCAGGCGGGCGTGGCCGATATTCTCGACGATGCGCCCATCAAACCTGAGCGCGTGGCCGCAAACTGTTTGGCATCGATCCTTTTGTTGAATCGCGGAACAAACTTTGTGGCGCTCGAATTGCCACGGGAGGCGCAACTCTCCCCGGTCTTTTCTGTGAATGTGGCCGATGCCGATGGCGATGGGTGTGAAGATGTTTTTCTCAGCCAGAATTTTTTTGCGCTTCGCCCCGAATGGCCCCGGCTCGATGCCGGACGCGGCTTGTGGCTCAAGGGCGACGGACGCGGCGGGCTCAAGGCCATCGATGGCACGGAATCGGGCGTCATTGCGTATGGGGAGCAACGCGGCGCCGCTTTGAATGATTTCAATGACGATGGACGTGTGGATCTCGTGCTGACCCAAAACGGAGCGGCAACTTTGCTTTTTGAAAACGTTCGCGCCAAACCCGGACTGCGCGTGCGCTTGCAAGGTCCAGCGGGAAATCCTCGTGGCATCGGCGCGCTGGTGCGCATCGAGTCTGGCGGCCAAAAAGGCCCCGCGCGCGAGATGCGCGCCGGATCAGGTTACTGGTCGCAAGACAGCCTTGCGCAGGTTTTGGCCTGCGCCGGGATTCCAGATTCGGTTCATGTGCTTTGGCCAGGCGGAAAACAAACCACCACGAAAGTGCCTCCAGAAACAAAGTCGATCGTCATCAATACGGAAGGAAAAATCCCGGAGTAACCCATTCCTCCCTCAATTCCTTCGTCGCAGCCATTGGCGCAACCTTTGTCGAAATCTTTGTCGAAATCTTTGTCGCAAACTTCGTCGCAAACTTCGTCGCACCTTTTTGGTGGAGAAAACCAATTGAATGTAAACAGCGGAAAGGGATTGTGGCCTGACGCGAGGATGGTGAATCGCGATGTCATTTTCGAGCGCGAAGCGGCGGCCGTATTCAATCCCAACGGCATTGTGTCCTCCAGCCCAAGGTTGCGAGGAACTACCTTGGGTAACGAATCGATCGCGTATTCAACCGCAACGCGGTTGTGGCGAATGTGGCGTGCGATGGATGGATGGAATGGCCGCAACCGCGTTGCGGTTGGAAATGATTTGCGGACGACGCCCCAGGGAAACTCATGCCTCGCAACCCTGGGCTTTGAGGCGGAATCCCGTTGGGATTCTCTGGCGCGGAGACGAAGGGGCGCACGAAAGTGATGAGACGCAAACGGTCAGTTTGCCGGTTTCGGCCAGTGCGAAAATCCGATGGGCGTATTCGGCGAAGGGTTGCCGGTCGGCGAGGTGGTCCAGCGCCACGTCGGTGTCCAGGAAGATTTTATCCCTGGACGCCATGGTTCTTTTGCAATTCCTCCATCAGGGCAGCCTGTTCGTCGAAATCCGTCGGCAGTTTGACCGCGCCGCGCAACGCATCCGTGACCGGCGTCGTGCCCGCCTTGCTTTCCTGCCAATTACGAGCCATCACGCGCAATTGCTGGGCAACAACTTCAGGCAGCGTCGTGTGACGCGCCTTCGCCTCCTGTTCGGCGAGTCGAAGAATGTCCGCATCCAAATTGACCGTCAAAGTCGCGTCCATGCCGAGGAAACTACTTGGTCTTAACTCGCACGACAAGCCTGTCGAACGTGGCGGCGGCGAAGGCGTTTTCGAGCGCGAAGCGGCGGCCGTATTCAATCCGAAAGGGATTGCGTCCTCCAGCCCAAGGTTGCGAGGAACTACCTTGGGTAACGAATCGATCGCGTATTCAACCGCAACGCGGTTGTGGCGAAAAATCGCGTGCGATGGATGGGAAGGCCGCAACCGCGTTGCGGTTGGAATGGATTTGCGGACGATCACCCAGGGTAGCTCGTGCCTCGCAACCCTGGGCTTTGAGGCGGAATCCCGTTGGGATTGTCAGATGGGGCAATAGAACCCCAAGCGTGGCTGAGGTGCGCGTCCGAAGTCTTACGCCGGTTCCTGTTGCGTGATGCAATGGAACGAGCCGAGACCCCAAATCAACTCCGTCGAATCGATCCCCACCACGCGGTGCTTTGGAAATTCTTTTTGCAAGATCGTCAGCGCCGTCGTGTCTTTCGGATCGCGAAAGGTCGGCACCAGAACGACGCCATTGGCAATGTAAAAATTGGCATAACTGGCCGGCAAACGTTGGCCCTGAAATTCAATCAGCCGCGGCATGGGCAATTGCACGACGCGGAAGAGCCGCCCCTTTTCATCACGCGCAGTGCGCAACCGGCGCAAATTGTCCTTGAGCGGCTGAAAATTCGCATCGTCCGGATCGTCCTCGACCACGGTGACAATCGTCGTCGGGTTAATGAATCTCGCCAGGTCATCAATGTGCCCATCGGTGTCGTCGCCGACAATTCCTTCGCCGAGCCAGATGATATTGGTGACGCCGAGGAAGCGCCGGAGGTAATCGGCGATTTCGCGTTGGGAAAGATGCGAGTTGCGGTTGGGATTGAGCAGGCACGATTCGGTGGTCAGCAGCGATCCCGTTCCGTTGACATCGATCGATCCGCCTTCCATGACAATGCCAGGAGAGAAGAGGGGAAGATCGCGGAGCCTGGCCACATGCTGCGGAATGGCGTCATCGAGATCGAATGGCGGATATTTGCCGCCCCAGGCGTTGTAGCCCCAATCGACAATGGCGCGTTCGTGTTTGCCCTGGACATCCCGCACGAGGAAGACGGGCCCATGATCGCGGCACCACGGCTCGTAAGCGGGGAAATGGTGGAACCGCACGCGTTCGAGCGGCACGCCGAGCTTGGTGAGGAGTTCACGCACCCATTGTTCCATAGCCGCGTCCCAGACATTGATTTCCACGTCCTCGACTTGAGCGATCTGTTTGATGAGCTCTGCGTAAACGGGCGGAACGGTTTCGTATTTCTCGGGAAAGCTGATCCCCTGGGGGCGCGGCCAGGTGAACCAGGTGCTGCGATGCGGTTCCCATTCCGCGGGCATTCGATAGCCAAGCTGTGCGGGGTACGACATGAGGGGTGTGAACGTCAATCAGGTTTGGGTTAAGGCAGCCGCTGACCATAGGCGACTTCCATGAGGCGGTACCATTCCTCGCGGCTCAGATGCAAATCCGCCGCTTTGGTCAGGTGGCGAATTTTTTCCGGATCGGTTGTGCCGACGATTGGGACGATGCGCGCGGGATGTTTCAAAAGCCAGGAAAGCGCCACTACCGATCGGCTGACTTCATGATTGCGGCTGATCTGGTCGAGCACTTCGCGCAAATGAATGCGCCTCGCATGATTTGGATCGCGCATATCGATCGGATCGGTCGAACTCAAGCGTCCCCCCGCCAGCGGACTCCACGCCATTGGTGTGACCTTTTCCATAAGGCATTGGTCGAGTGTGCCGTCCTCCAGGCAATCGAGGCGCGCCAGGCTGATTTCCACCTGGTTGGCCACCAGCTTCATCGGACAGGCTTTTTGCAGTGCTGTCCATTGCATCGGTTTGAAATTGCTGACGCCAAATTCGCGGACTTTGCCCGCTTGTTTCAGTCGGGTGAAGGCTGCGGCCACCTCGTCGGGATCCCCGAGATAATCGGGCCGGTGCAATTGATACAGATCGATCACTTCGATCCCCAGGCGTTTCAGCGATTGTTCGCAGGACCAAATGATGTGCCCGGCGGAAAAATCGTAACGATAAGGTGATTCGGGCGAAGGATCTCCCTGCCGGCGAATGCCGCATTTGGTCGCGACCAGCACCCGGTCGCGCATGCCCGAGACTTCCTTCAGGACGGTGCCAAAGATTTTTTCCGCTTCACCATCGCAATAAATATCGGCGAGATCGAAGAGCGTGTAGCCGGCCTCGTGTGCGGCCAGGACGGCTTTGCGCCCGTCGTCCTCTTTGGCGGGGGTGACTTCGCTGGGGTTCCACGTGCCGGCAATTCGCCAGCATCCATAGGCGAGCCGGCTGCAGATCAGGGCGCTCGTTCCGATTGTGACCGTTTCCATAATTCAGGCGCGAATGAACTTAAGGGGCTGTCGAGTTCGAGCAAAGTCAAAATTCGTTCTCACAAAAAAACTGGAATAACGGGGGCCACCAATTTCTGGAATTGACAACGTTTCGCGTACCTCGGGAAGATAAGGCGCATGAATCAAGTCCCAAATCCGTTTCAGTCTCGACGCGAATTTCTAAAAAACACCGGCCGGCTGGCCGCGGCTTCGGCTTTGGCGGGAGTCGCTTTGCCGCACGTGCACGCCGCGGAAAACAACACGCTGCAACTCGCTTTGATCGGATGCGGTGGACGTGGCACCGGCGCCGCCGCCAATGCCTTCTCCACTTCCAAACTCGGGCCGATCAAGCTCGTCGCCATGGCCGATGTGTTCGAAAACAAGCTGCAGGGAAGCTTTAACTCTCTCGAAAAGAAATACGCCAGCCAAATGGAGGTTCCCGACGACCGGAAGTTTATCGGGTTCGATGGCTACAAGAAGGCCATGGATTGCCTCAAGCCTGGGGATATCGCTATTTTTGCCACGCCGCCGGCATTCCGCTGGGTGCATTTCAAATACGCCATCGAACGCGGACTGAATGTTTTCATGGAAAAGCCCATCGCCGTGGACGCGCCCACCAGCCGCCGCATGATTCAGCTCGCCGAAGAAGCCAGCAAAAAGAATCTCAAAGTCGGCGTCGGGCTCATGGTGCGGCACTGCCGGGGACGCCAGGCCCTCTTTCAAAAAATTCAGCACCGGGCCATTGGCGATATCATCGCCATGCGCGCTTACCGCATGCATCCGCCCGTGGCATCGGCGTTCAGCGATTGGTCAATGAAGAAAGAGGGGATGAGCGAGCTCCTTTTCCAGATTCATCGATTTCACAGTTTCCTCTGGTTGAGCGGTGGATTGTTCAGCGACTTTTACATTCACCAGATCGACGAATGCTGCTGGATGAAAAACGAATGGCCCGTCAAATGTCACGCCATCGGCGGACGACATTACCGCGGCAATAGCATCGACCAGAACTTCGACACTTATCAGGTGGAATACACCTTCGCCGATGGTTCGAAGTTTTTCTTCTACGGCCGCACGATGCTCGGGTGCAAAGACGAGTTTTCCAGTGTGGTGCATGGGAGCGAGGGCTGTGCCACGGTCTCCCTGGGGGGACATCACCTGGGACGCGCCGGGCGGATTTTTTCGGGGCAAAACCTCAAGAGCGACGAGCAACTCTGGGCCGCATTCCCCGAAGGCAACGCGCCGGATCCCTACGATCTGGAATGGGACGATCTCGTGGAAGCCGTGCGCAACAACACGCCTTACAACGAAGTCAAACGCGCCGCCGAAGCCAGCCTTGTCACCGCCATGGGCCGTCATGCCGCGCATACCGGACAGGAAATTACTTTCGAGGATTTCTACAATCACGATCACGAGTTCGCGCCCAATGTGGACAAGCTCACCATGGATTCGGATTCGCCGCTCAAAGCCGGTCCGGACGGCAAATATCCGGTGCCGATGCCCGGCATCAATCAAAAGCGCGAATACGGAGCGTAGGAATCAATCCCTCTGCGGAAAACGATGCTACGAGAAAAGGGGCGTAGCATCGAATGTGAGTTCGATCACTTGTTCCTGGTGGCGCCGCGCTTGACCATCGGTCTCGCGCTTGCGGATCTCCTAAAGTGTCGGAGGCGTTGTGAGCGCAGGAATGCGCACGAGTGATCGTCAGCCAAGCGCGAAGAAAAAGTCAGAGCCGACTCACATCAGGCTGCTACGAGAATAAGAGACGTAGCATCGAATGTGAGTTCGATCACTTGGTCCTGGTGGGGCCGCACGTGGCCATCGGTCCCGCGCTTGCGGATCTCAAAAGTGTCGGACGGGTTATGCGCGCAGGAATGCGCACGGGTCATCGTCAGCCGAGCGCGCCGGAAAAAGTCAGAGCCGACTCACATCAGGCTGCTACGAGAAAAGGGGCGTAGCATGGAATGTGAGTTCGATCACTTGTTCCTGGTCGCGCCGCACTTGGCCATCGGTGCCGCGGTTGCGGATCTCAAAAAGTGTCGGACGCGTCATGCGCGCAGGAATGCGCACGGGTCATCGTTAGCCGAGCGCGCGGAAAAAGTCAGAGCCGACTCACATCAGGCTGCTACGAGAATAAGAGACGTAGCATCGAATGTGAGTTCGATCACTTGGTCCTGGTGGTGCCGCGCTTGACCATCGGTCTCGCGCTTGCGGATCTCAAAAAGTGTCGGAGGCGCTGTGCGCGCAGGAATGTGCCCCGGTCATCGTCAGCCGAGCGCGAAGAAAAAGTCAGAGCCGACTCACATCAGGCTGCTACGAGAAAAGGGGCGTAGAATCGAATGTGAGTTCGATCACTTGTTCCTGGTCGCGCCGCACGTGGCCATCGGTCCCGCGCTTGCGGATCTCAAAAAGTGTCGGACGGGTTATGCGCGCAGGAATGTCCCCCGGTCATCGTCAGCCGAGCGCGCGGAAAATGTGAGAGCCGACTCACATCAGGCTGCTACGAGAAAAAGGAGGTAGCATCGAATGTGAGTTCGATCACTTGTTCCGTGGTGCCGCGCTTGACCATCGGTCCCGCGGTTGCGGATCTCAAAAAGTGTTGGACGCGTTGTGCGCGCAGGAATGTCCCCCGATCATCGTCAGCCGAGCGCGCGGAAAAAGTCAGAGCCGACTCACATCAGGCTGCTACGAGAAAGAGAGACGTAGCATCGAATGTGAGTTCGATCACTTGTTCCTGGTGGTGCCGCGCTTGACCATCGGTCCCGCGGTTGCGGATCTCAAAAAGTGTCGGACGCGTTATGCGCGCAGGAATGCGCACGAGTGATCGTCAGCCGAGCGCGAAGAAAAAGTCAGAGCCGACTCACATCAGGCTGCTACGAGAAAAGCGGCGAAGCATCGAATGTGAGTTCGATCACTTGTTCCTGGTGGCGCCGCGCTTGACCATCGGTCTCGCGCTTGCGGATCTCAAAAAGGGTCGGAGGCGCTGTGCGCGCAGGAATGTCCCCCGGTCATCGTCAGCCGAGCGCGCGGAAAAAGTCAGAGCCGACTCACATCAGGGCTGCTACGAGAAAAGGGGCGTAGCATCGAATGTGAGTTCGATCACTTGTTCCTGGTGGCGCCGCACTTGGCCATCGGTCCCGCGCTTGCGGATCTCAAAAAGTGTCGGAGGCGTTGTGCGCGCAGGAATGCGCACGAGTGATCGTCAGCCGAGCGCGAAGAAAAAGTCAGAGCCGACTCACATCAGGCTGCTACGAAAATAAGAGACGTAGCATCGAAAGTGAGTTCGATCACTTACTCAAAGCATTTTCTCTTCGAGCCGTTGCAGTTCGTTCTGGATTAATGCGCCGATGCGGTGCTTGACGACGTAAACCTGACTGACGCTCACCCCTAACGTGCGCGCCACATCGCCCACCGACCATTGCTTGAGGACGTAACAGTCAAAGATTTGGAACTGCTTCGGATTCACTTTGCGCCGGATCCGTTCCGTGGCTGCCTCCAGCAAATGTTTGTGCCATTCGCGATCCCACTCGGCTTCGAAACGGTCCTGCGCCGGATCCGCGATACGTTCAATGGTGGCCGTTCTCCTGGTCGTGCTCGTGGCGCTGCCGCTCTCGGCGCGGCGCACCTGCCGACTCTGTTTGCGATAGTGATCCGCGATGCGTGATCGCGTGATCGTAAGAAGCCACGATTTGAACGAACCGATGGCGGGGTCGTATTTGAAATCCTTCATCCGTTTCGCCACGGAGAGAACAGTTTCCTGGACGACATCCTGCGCCTCCGCTTCGGACAAGCCGGATTTCAGGGCGAAGGAGTAGATCAATTTCCAATAGGTATCGAAAAACTCCTGCCAGCCAGCGTGATCTTCCCAGTCCTTCAAACGGGTGAGCAGGCTGCGGCGGGTCGCCATCGTCAGTTTCATTTCATTCATCATTCTGCAAGTGGCATTGCGCCTGGCGCGCTGTTCGCCGGCGATTCGCCTGCCAAATTAATCAGATGATAGGCGCTTGAAAATGACAATATGCCGGCGGGCCGCCTGTTGGGCTCGTTCCTTTGCTTAATTCCCCGCGCCCGACGATGCCGAACAGACTTGCCATCGGTTATCGCTCTGGGAATGCTTTCAGCCATGACGCGTCGCTTCTGGCTTCTCTTCTTCCTGCTGCCCGGATTGCTTCTTCATTTGGGAGCTTCCGACACGGTCACACTCGCCGAACGCCTCGGCTACAAACCGACCGATCGCCTGGTCATCATTAATGGCGACGATACTGGCATGTGTCACGCCGCCAACGAAGCCACCATCGAGGCGCTCGAGAAGGGCCTGATGACCTCCGCCACCATTATGGTCCCATGTCCCTGGTTCAATCAGATTGTCGAGTACGCGCGCGCGCATCCGCAAAAAGATTTCGGACTGCACCTTTGCCACACGTCCGAATGGAAATGGTACCGCTGGGGACCGGTGGCGCCGCGGGAAAAAGTTCCCGGACTGATCGATCCGGAAGGATATTTATGGCGTCGCGTCGAGGATGTTTACGCCCATTCCAGCCCCGAGGAAGCTTACATCGAAGCGCGCGCGCAGGTTCAAAAAGCCCTCGCTGCCGGCATTGATGTAACACATCTCGATTCGCACATGGGCACGCTTCAGCTCGATCCGCGGTATCTGGAGGTTTATGTCAAGCTGGGTGTGGAATTTAATCTGCCGCTCCGCATGGCGTCGGAAGCCACCTTCGAACACCATGGCTTTCCCGGCTGGCGCAAGAAAATCGCCGCGCAAGGAATCGTCTTCACCGATTATTTCATTTTCGACGAACTTAAGGATGAACCGAAAGACGTGAAAGGGTTCTGGAAGAAGATTCTCACACAACTGAAACCTGGCGTGACCGAGCTCTACATTCACGCAGCCAAGCCGACCGAAGAATTGAGGGCCATCACCGGCAGCTGGAAGACCCGCGCCGCCGAATACGAAGTGTTCACGCACGATGCGGAAATCCGGCAACTCCTCGAAGACCAGAAAATCATTCGCATCGGCTATCGCGCCTTGCGCGATCTGCAGCGCGGAGTGAAACGCTAAATCGGCTGGCGCTTCCCCGATTCAGCAA
>JBFMDG010000159.1:0-11911 GCA_040754135.1 Verrucomicrobiota bacterium | reverse complement strand
CCCGATCGGGATTGGCCAGCTTCAAGCGGTAAAGCGTGTAGAGCACCTCCACTCCGTAAACTCCGCGATCGGCGTAATCGCCAAAGAACACCATGTAAAAATCGTTTCGGGCAATTTTGAAACCGTCCAGATACTTCTGTTCGTTCAACCAGTTCAATTGCGCGAGCAGCGATCGAATGTCCCCATGCAAATCGGCGTGAAAGAAAATCTCGGAGGCCGCTGGCACGATCAGCTTTTGTGCGAACGGTTGAAATGGCACCGGCTCGGGGCGGCGGCCTCCTGGACTTAGTGTGGGCCCGGCGGCTTGCTGGATGATCGGCATCGTGCTGGCATCCCGCAGAAACGAAGCGCCATTGGTGTGAAAGAATTCACGCGCATTGGGAGGTGTGCCGACCCACAAGGTGTTTTGCGCGAGAGATCCCGAGGCAGCATCGCGCAGCACCCGATCGAGGAGTTCCTCGACCCAGGCCAGATTCGCGAGCGGCCATAAACCGCGCGGTGCGAGAGTGCCGTTGAGCGATCGGTTCGAGGGGAGGCGATCGCAGGCAGCCTTCCAGTCGGCGAACGTTGGGTATTTTGCCGGCTGCCAGTCTTGTGGTGCTGCTTGAGCGGGGCTTGGGCCGGCGGCGGCTGCAGTTGATGGTTGCGCTTCCAGCGGAGCAATGAAGAGGACGGCCAGGCTGAACGCCAGGACGATCCGAATGATTTGGCTGCGATCACGCATCGTTCGAGGGCAACGCCGAAGAAACAGCCTCCACGCTTCGCGTCATCTGCGTATGCCACTCTCGACCGTGCCGCCATCGGCGGTGCGCCGCCGCCAGGCTTCAATCAAGCCAAGCGTCACCGCCAGCACCACCGGACCGAGAATCAAACCGGACGCGCCGAAGAGGAACAGGCCGCCCACGATCGCGATGAACACCGGCAATGTGTGCAAGGCCAGCCGTTTTCCGACGAGGATGGGATACAGCAAATTATCGATGAGGCCAACTACAAACGCGCCCCAAATGGTGAGAATGAGCGCTTTGAGCCAGGCGCCCTGCACCGCCAGCATGATGGCAGCGGGAATCCAAACCACGAAGGTCCCGAGCACAGGGATGATCGCCAGCAGCCCCATCACCACTCCCCAAAGGAGCGGCGCCGGCAATCCCAGCCACCAGAACATCAGGCCCCCCAGCGAGCCCTGCACAAATGCCACCGCGAGCGTTCCATAGATCGTCGCGTAAATCGTATCCACGACTCTCGAGAAGATGCGATCCGTTTCCGTATTCGAGAGCGGAACAAGCGAACGCAACGCGCGCAACGCGGTGCGGCGATCCCGAAAGAAGTAAAACAGTATGAAAAAGGTGACGAGCAGTTCGAGCGCGCCCCAAAACGATCCTTTCAATACCGAGGAAATCCGTTCTCCCACCACTTTGGCCGCTCCTTTGGCCGTGTCGCCGAAATCAAATTGCTGTTCCAGCCAGTGCAACACCGCGGCTCCGAGCCGGCTCTTTTCAAACCAGGCGCGCAAATTTCCCGATTGCGCTTCGATCTGCAGTTTTTCCAATCCGGACGAGGCCTCTTGCACGAGTGTTTGGACGACGAAAATGCCCGGGGCTACGAGGGTGATGCCGACGATGATGACGGCGAAGGCGGCGGCGACGTTGGGTTGAGGGATTCGTTTTTCGATCCATTCGTGCAAAGGATGGGCGACCACAGCCAGGGCCAGCGCCCAGGCCAGAGCGGGCAGAAATGGACGGGCCAAAAGGTAGCAGAGATAAATGGCCAGAACGGTCAATGCGACGAGAGCGAGGGCCAGACCGCGTTCTCTGGACCACCAGCCTTCCTCCTGGCGGAGTTCAGCATCGGGTTCTTCGACTAAAGGATTCATATCAGGAATGCTTCAATTCAGCCGGCCCTCAATTCCCCCTAACGGTAACATGGGCATTGCGCCGCTTCCACCGGGAGCCGACCACGGTGCGAGCGCGCTGCTTTTGCGCGAGCGCGGACTGCACAAGATGACCGCGGAGGCACGTCGCCCCTTGTCCCTTGACTCGGAAGCATTGTCGGTTACGGTGTGGCTCGGTCAGGCCCTCGGATTCGGTTCTGGCTGAACAACAACACTCCAAAGAAAGATCAAAAATGAAATTATTCTGGATGGCCAGCCTCGCCGCTCTCGGCGTGGTTGCGGCCACGGCGCAAGAATCCTCTGCGCTCAGCAACCCCAAAGACAAAGTCAGCTACAGCATCGGTGTCAATATCGGCACCAGCCTGAAAAAACAGGAACTCGAGATCAATCCCGACCAGGTTGCGGCGGGCCTGAAAGATGTTCTTTCCGGTGGCAAAACCAAACTCACCGAGGAAGAAGTCAAAGAAGTCCTCACCGCTTTCTCAAAGGAATTGAACCAAAAACAATTGGAAAAAGCGCAAGTGGCCGCGGAAAAGAATAAGACCGATGGCGAAAAATTCCTCACCGAAAACAAAGCCAAAGAAGGCATCAAAACCACCGCCAGCGGATTGCAATACAAAGTCGTCAAGGAAGGCACCGGCAAAAAGCCGACCGCCAATGACACGGTCACCACTCATTACCGCGGCACGCTCATCGATGGCACCGAATTTGACAGCTCCTACAAACGCAATGAACCGGCCACATTTCCCGTCTCTGGCGTGATCAAAGGCTGGACCGAAGCGCTCCAACTCATGCCAGTCGGTTCCAAATGGCAGCTGTTCATCCCCTCTGAGCTCGCTTACGGCGAAGCCGGAACGCGCGGCGGTCCGATCGGACCGAATGCGACGCTCATTTTCGACATTGAATTGTTGTCGATCGAAGCCGGCGACGCCGAGAAAAAACTTTAGTGGACCGTGCTGAAGTGCGGCTGCCGGCGTTGACACTCCGGCAGCCGTTTTTATTGTCAAAGCAATCGCAACCTTGAAATCCAACTCGAGAACTGACATGAAAACCTCCGCTGCCTTGTTTCCCTTGACTGTCGCCGCTTTGCTCTCGGCACCGCTCTCCCGGGCCGATGAAGGCATGTGGCTGTTTAATGATCCGCCCAAAAAGCTGCTCAAGGAAAAGTACGGATTCGAGGTCACCGACGCCTGGCTCGAACACATCCAAAAATCTTCCGTACGGTTTAACAGCGGCGGCTCGGGGTCCTTTGTCTCCGAAGATGGATTGGTGATGTCGAATCATCATGTCGGCGCCGATTGCCTGCAAAAACTGGGCGACAAAGATCACAATTATCTGCGCGACGGTTTTCATGCGAAAAGCCGAAGTGAAGAGCTCCGCTGTCATGACCTCGAACTCAATGTGCTGATGAGCATCGAGGATGTCACCGCGCGTGTGAATGCGGCCGTCAAAGCCAACGCTTCGCCCGAGGAGGCCTTCGTGGCCCGGCGCGCCATCATGGCCGAAATCGAAAAGGAATCCCTCGAGAAAACCGGCCTGCGCAGCGATGTCGTCACCCTTTATCAAGGCGGCAAATACCATCTCTACCGATTTAAGAAATACACCGATGTCCGGCTGGTCTTTGCACCGGAACAGCAAATTGCCTTTTTCGGCGGTGACCCGGACAATTTCGAATACCCGCGGTTTTGCCTCGATGTCTGTTTCTTTCGCGTTTACGAAAATGGCCAGCCGGTGCGCGTGCAGCATTATCTCAAGTGGAGCGCGAAGGGCGCCGCGGAAAATGAACTGGTGTTTGTCTCGGGGCATCCCGGCCGGACCAGCCGCTTGCTGACCACGACGGAACTCGAGTATCTGCGGGATGTTTCCTTTCCTTACCTGCTGCAAATGCTCAAAACGCGCGAAGTGCTCTTGAGCGCCTGGAGCGCTCGCAGCGAGGAAAATGCCCGCCGCGCCAAGGACGATTTGTTCGGCGTGCAAAACAGCCGCAAAGCCCGCAACGGCGGACTGGCCGGCCTTCTCGATCCCAACCTCATGGCTAAAAAAGCCGCGGAGGAAAAGCGCCTGCGCGACGCGATCGCAGCCAGTGACGCGTTGAAAGAAACGTTGTCCGCGTGGGATCGCATCGCCGAAGCGCAAAAAATCATCGGGGAACATGCCCTTCCGTATCGATTGCTGGAAGGCGGCCATGGTTTCAACAGCAAATTGTTTGTTATCGCGCGGACGCTGCTCCGCGCCGCTGAGGAGCGTTCCAAACCGAATGGAGAACGCTTGCGCGAATTTCGGGAATCGGGCCGGGAATCGCTCGAACTGGAATTGTTTTCCACCGAACCGATTTACGACGATTACGAGCAGCTCAAGCTGGCCGACTCGCTCACCTGGCTGATCAATCAACTCGGTTACGAATCGCCCCTGGTGCAGCAGGTCCTGGCCGGCAAATCACCGCGGGATCGCGCTTCTGAACTGGTCCTCGGCACACGGGTCAAAGACGTGGCCGCGCGGAAAAAACTCTATGGGGAAGGCAAAGCAGCGCTGGACGCCGCCCATGATCCGATGATCGAACTGGCGCGGAGCATCGATGCCGAATCGCGGCGGCTGCGCAAATTGGTTGAAACTCAGGACGAAGTGAAACAACAGGCGCACGCGCAAATCGCCCAGGCGCGGTTTGCCCTGCAAGGAACGAGCACTTATCCGGATGCGACCTTCACGTTGCGATTGGCCTTTGGCACGGTGAAAGGGTATGAGGAAAATGGAAAGCAGATGCCTTTCGAGACGACCTATGCCGGTTTGTACGAGCGGGCCAGCGAACACCAGTTCAAACCTCCGTTCGATTTGCCAAAGCGCTGGCTCGATCGAAAAGGCAAACTCAATCTCAAAACACCGTTCAATTTCGTCAGCACCGCGGATATCATCGGCGGCAACTCCGGCAGTCCGGTTTTTAATCGCCAGGGCGAAGTGATCGGCTTGATCTTCGACGGCAATATTTATTCGCTGGTGCTCGATTTCATTTACGACGACGTGCTGGCGCGCGCGATTTCGGTTCATTCGGCGGCTATTCCCGAAGCGCTGCGAAAAGTTTACAACGCCAAAGATCTGGCTGACGAATTGAACGGACGGTAGCGATCGAGCGGTTCGATTCCCGACCCGATTCGGTTCCGTGCCCCGGTTCTATTCGATGGGAAAGGAGTCGTCGCCGGTAATGGAGCGGTGGTCAGGATCTGCCTGGCTTTGCACAAATCCGAACGTAACCGAGAGGGTCCCCTGGTGAAGCACTTCGATCAAAGTGATGCCTGCAAGCTGCACTCTTTTGGGCATGAGATAAACCGATAAGGCCGAAGGAACGATGGCGCCGCGAGCGAGCGTTGCTGAAGACAAAACGATGGCGCTCCAGGAAACCATGGTTTGACCGAACGGCGGCGCGGCCCGTTGTCAGAGCTGGCCCATGAGCATCAGGATCAGCAGAATGATGAGCAGCGCGCCCACCAAACCCGAAGGTCCATATCCCCAAGCCCGGCTGTAACCCCAGGTGGGAACCACGCTGATCAGTGCCAGAATCAACACGATCAATAGAATTGTTCCGAGCGTCATACGATTCCTTTCTCTTCCCCTGAACGCGGCTTTGGATTATTTCGGCGGCAAATTCTGTTTGACGGTGATGTTGTTTTCCACCGATCGCACGCCATCGATGCCCCAGGCCAGATCTTCGGCGCGTTTCTTTTGTTGCGTCGTATCCACAAAGCCGCTGAGTTGCACCACGCCTTTGTAGGTGTCCACTTTGACCGCCAGACCGCTCACTTGCGGATCGTCGATGAGGGCGGCTTTGACTTTGGCGGTGATGGCGGCGTTATCAATCACTTCCCCCGTGCTTTGCGAGTATCGATTGCCGGCGCATCCCAGGAAAATGATCGAGCAGGCTAAAGACAAAGCGAGCGCGAGTTTGCTTCCCGAATATTTCATAAGGCTCCTTTCTGGTTTTGACATACTTGTCTGAACTGAACCTAGAAAACACGGGCCGCTTTTCAATCAGGGTCGAGCCTGTTTTTGGCCGCCTCAAACAACTGACAACCTCCCGAAGAAAACCCTGAGTGAGTGGCATTTGAAGCGGCCCCATTTGCAGAATTGTAATGCAGCCCCGCCAGGAATTACGAACACGCTCGGCTGCGCTGGCCGTGCGTTTACAACACCAGCGCCGCCAGGCTGAAGTAAAACACGAGCGTCGCGATATCCGTGAGCGCCAGTGTCACCGGGCCCGCGGCAATTTTCGGATCGAGGCGCAGCGCATGGAGCAGCGCGGGAATGCTCAAACCAAAAAAACAAGCGCCGCACAGCGCCAGCAAAATGCTCGTTCCGATCACAAAACCAGCCAGCGCTTCGCCTCTCCAGATCCACACGATCAGTCCGACTACCAGTCCGCACGCGGCGCCTAATAACACCGCCGTGCCCGCTTCGCGGCGAAAGGCGCGCCAATACCATCGCAGCGTAGGGCGGCTGGCGCGCAACGCCTGAATCGTCACGGTCATGGATTGAATACTAACGCTTTCGCCAAGCCCGAGCACGAGCGTGAGAAAAAACGCGAGCACGATGCTCCTCGCCAGCGTGACTTCATAACCGCTGGCCAGCAGGGCGCAAATCGTGCCGCTGCCAATGGTGGCCAGCAACCAGGGAAACCGAAACCGAAACGCACGAATCGGCGAAGCATCCCGCAATTCCGAAACGCGAAAACCGATCGATTCAAACAACGCATCGGTCTGCTCGCGTTCCGCAATGTCAAACGCTTCTTCCGTCAACAAGCCGACATCGACCACGCCGACGATTTTTCGCGAGGCATCCACCACCGGGAAGGCGAGAAATTTATGAAGCAAAAACGCCTCGCAAGCTTCCAGCACCGTGGCCGTCTCTGGAATCGCCACCACGCGGCGGATCATGATGTCCGCCAAACGCTGCTCCAACGGCGCCGTCAACAATCGGCGTGTCGGCAAAACACCCGCCAACCGGTCCTCTCCATCCACCACGTAAAAATAAACGATCTTTTCTCCAATCCCGCGCCGGCGGATAGCTTCAAGGGCTTGTTGCACGGTCAATTCACTCGGGAGCGTCGCGACGTCCTTGCGCGCGACCTCCAAAATGCTTTGCTGCAAATGTTCCGGTTCTGCCGCCATGAGATGAGTGTGGCAAGGTCCTGGGTTGCCAAGTCAATCTGGAAGTCACACCGGCATTATCGACACACCGGCATTGCGATTCTGCTCATTCGATGATAAGCCGGCTGCCATGCCAGCTCATCGCAAATCACCCGCTTCCAGGAAAGGTCCCCCCATTCCCGTCCGCGCCATCGACTTCATCATGTATTGCGCTCGGGATCTCCGGCGGACCCGGGCGTTTTACCAAAAGCTATTTGGACTGAAACGCGGCCATGAATGGCGTTTGGTTTGGTCGGAGTTTGACACCGCGCCGGTCTCGTTCTGCCTCGATGGTCCCAGCAAAAAGCCGCTGCCCAATTGGGCCGGCCCGCCCGCCGTCGCGTTTGCCGTGTCGGATATTCACGATGCCGTGCGGCAGTGCCGGCGACGTCGAGTCAAAGTTTTGGTCGAGCCGACCGAAACGCGCGTGTGTTGGCTGGCGATGATTGCAGATCCTGACGGAAACCGTATTTGCCTTCACCAGCGGAAAGATGGCAGCGCCGGATGAGTGGATGAAAGATGGAGGATGGACGCGCTGGTATGGCTTTGGTCAACGCCGGGCTGTGGAGAGTCGGAACGCCGCCATTTCCTCCCCATTTCGCACGAGCACCGTATCGCCAACGAGCGCCGGATGATTCCATGTTTTGCTGCGAATGGCCGGGATGCGGCCGAGCTCTTTGAATTCCTCGACATTCGCGGAAACCAGGGCGAGCTCCCCTTGTTCGGAAAGAACCAGCAGCAAATCCTGATCGGCCACCAGCATCAATTGGCCGTGACCAAATCGGCCATCCTTCCATTTGCGCTTGCCTTCGGTCAGTTCAATGCACGCGAGAATGCTGCCATCAAACCCGAAGGCGTGATCCTTGTGAATGACCATGTCGTTGTAGTAAGGCTTGAGTCCTTTTGAGGTCCAGCGCTCTTCAACCTCCCAGCCGCCGGTTCCATGTTTGACCGCAAGGCGGCGCACCCCCAGCCCCCCGGCTCCGCCGCCCGTGCTGATCAAAATATCGCCGTTGGGCGCGAGCGCCGGTTGCACAATCGGCACACCGCTCCATTCATGATCCCACAACACCGCGCCATCGGCCGGCGCGACGCTCACGAGCCCTTTCCCACTCAACATCAAAACTTGGGGAACTCCTTCAACCGTGATCCGGTGCGGCGAACTGTAACTTCCGCCGCGCGCCGGCCCAACCCATCGCTCTTTGCCAGTCGCGATGTCGTAAGCGATCAGCTTTCCGCTAGCGGGCACAATCACGAAATCGTTGATCACCAGCGGCGATCCCGAAAAACCCCAACCCGGCACCTTCACACCGCTATCCGTGGAAATGTTGCGTGACCAAATCACTTTCCCATCCGCGGCTTCGAGCACGTTTAAAACTCCGGTCGCACCCAACGTATAGACACGGCCGTTGCTTAACGTCGGTGTCCCACGCGGCCCTGCGCCCCCGTTCGATTCCCAAAAGCGAACTGGATCGGCGTGACGCCAGACAGGTTCACCAGTACTGACTTTGTGACACGCAACCACTTCCTCGTCCCCACGCTGCTCTTGCGTGTAAAACAGATCGCCTTGAACGGCAAAAGACGACCAGCCCGGCCCAATCGCACGACGCCAAAGTTCCACCGGCGGTGACTTGGCCCAATCAGATTCAATCCGGACACCGCGGACAACGCCGTCGCGGTCCGGTCCGCGAAATCCCGGCCACGCCACGTCCGAAGTGGTTTTGGGTGGAGCAGATGGGCGCGGCATGGGCTCGTCGCGTGATTGCGCGAGAAGGCGCTCCTCCGCGGTTTGTGTCCAGCGCCATTGCAATTGGGCGCCACCTTCTCCGGTAATCCCATCCGTGCGCAACAATGTCCAAAACCCAACGGCAATCAGGAGCATTCCAACCAGTGCGACCTGCCGCGGCAATGGCGCGAAATTCCGACTGAACGCCGCCCAGGCCACCAGCGCCAGGGTGAGGATGGGGCTCGCGTAAATGGGAAGCATTAACCCCATCATCCCATTCGAGATCGATTCGTGAACGACCCGGGACGTCGCAAACACTCCGGCAATCATCAGCACCAGCGCCATCACGCGTTCCGGCCAGGGGGCGCGGCTGAAAAAAATCCACCAGACTAAAATCGCCAAGGCCAATGCGAGCCCACCTAAAACCGCAAAAATCTTGGCCTGCGGCAGAAGGAGCGGCAGACCGAATCGGACGACGATAAGGAGCAGAGCTGCGACGACTCCCGGCCAAAGCCGTAGCGGTTTTCTTGGTATCGGTTCAGTGGTTTCCGGCGTGTTCATAGACAAAAACTGGAGCAGGCCAAACCGTCCGCATCAAGGGCGAGCGAGCCGGGTAGAAGGAAAGCAGGGTGGTCTTGCGATAATGACCTTGATTGCAGGATTGGGACGCGCTGGCATGCGCCTCTATCTCAGCGATCCATCGGTTTGTCCAACTGAAAGATGATCGCTGCCGATCCCTCCGCCTCCGAAAAAGAACCCGCGCAGATTTCCTCGCAAACTTGCCGCCACCTCGAAAACTCGCCGAAGCTCAACCGATCACCCGGACCGCATACAGGATGTTTCCAGGAGGTTTGGTGTTCGTGACTTCCGCCTCGAGTTTTTTCAAATCATCGGCGGTCGAAACGCGCCCGCTGAACTTGAAACAACCCTCGCCAGTTCTATCCAGCTCGACCTTCACCTGGCTGAATTCTTTGTGCCTCGAAAGAATCCCTGTGATCACCGGCAGATGCGCTTCCGCTGTCCAATGGAGCGGCGGACCGAGCAAACACATCCCATGCGCCTCGAACAATTGACCCATTTCCGCAATCGACAACACCTCGTGAATTGGTGGCGCGCGGAATTTCGCGACCGCATGGAAGAAATCCTCCATCTTCCCCGCCGGCTGATAAACATTGATAACTTTGCCAGGTTGGGCGTTCACCGATGCCCACGCATGCGCCACCTGGCGCGGCACAAAAACACATTCCCCGGCGCCGGCTCGAAATCGTTTTTCACCCACTTCAAATTCGAAATCGCCCGTGATGACATATATCCACTCGTCTTCGTGATGGTGAAAATGACGCGGCCCGCCGCCACGTCCGGTTAATTCGAAAACACACATCGCGCCGCCGGTATCTTTCGCCGATACTTTGCAATCATACGGTTCGCCACCGAGGGTGATCCGTTCATCGAAACGATCTTGGCCCGCGCCAATGCTGAACCCGGTAAACATCTCCTCCGTTTTCATTCGTTTGGATCCTTTCAAGTGTTGGATGGTTTTGTCGATGGTTTCCACCAGTTGCCGGGTCCGGGTGAGGTTTTGCTCCAGCACCTTTCGATGGGATTCGAGGGCGGCGATGATTTCGAAACCGCGCCGGCCCAGGATGCGTTTGATTTGCTTCAGCTCGAACCCCAGCTCTCGATAAAAAAGGATTTGCTGGAGGGTCAGGAGCTGGCGCTCTTCATAATATCGGTAGCCATTCGCCCCCAAATACGCCGGCTTCAGCAGGCCCGTTTCATCATAAAAATGCAGCGTGCGTACACTGACGCCGGACATCGCGGCCACTTGTTTGACGGTGTAAGCCATCGTTTTTCAGCTCCGCGGGACCATCGAGATCCACACGGCTGATTTGCACTCTCAGGAGTGACGTTACGTGAGGGTCAAGCGGTTTTTTTCTTCGCGATCAGGCCGGCCTGACCGAAATGTTTTGGAACGTGTTTGACGTGGGATGTAAGTAACAAACCTGCCGCAAAATTGCCAGCGCGTGCATCGGTGAGTGCATCGGCTTTCGGCACTCCCATGCGAACCGCTCCTGCGCATCGGAAGATTTGCAGCGTCCTTCGGGGTCTGGCATTCTGCGGGACATGAAATTCACCCCCGCATTTCTTTTCCTGATGCTCCTGACCGCGAATTCACCAGCGGCAACCCTGCGCGCATTGCTCGTCGATGGTCAGAATAACCACGATTGGAAATCCACCTCGCCGCATCTGAAAAAGGTTCTCGAATCGAGCGGCCTCTTTGCTGTCGATCTCGCCACCGCTCCGGCGAAAGGCGGCGACATGAGCGGCTTCAAACCGAAATTCAGCGATTATCGCGTCGTGATCTCGAATTACAACGGTGAGCGTTGGTCCAGGGAAACCGAAGCTGCCCTGGTGGAGTTTGTGCGAGCAGGAGGGGGATTTGTCAGCGTTCATGCCGCGGATAATTCATTCCCCGACTGGCTCGAGTATAACGAGATGATCGGCCTCGGTGGTTGGGAAGGGCGCAATGAAAAATCCGGCCCCTACCTTCGCTGGCGCGATGGCAAATGGATTCACGACACCACGCCCGGCCCGGGCGGAAGTCATGGCCGCCAACATGAGTTCATCATTGAAACCCGTGAACCGGCGCATCCGATCATGGCCGGGTTACCCGCGCGATGGATGCACGCGAAGGATGAACTCTATGATCGTCTGCGCGGTCCCGCTCGGAATGTCATCGTGCTGGCCAGCGCTCTCTCGACCAAGGAAACCGGCGGATCGGGCGAACACGAGCCGTTGCTGTTGGCCATCACCTTCGGGCGCGGCCGGGTGTTTCATACGGCGCTCGGTCATAACAATGGCAAAGACATCACCTCACAACGTTGCGCCGGATTCATCACCACATTGCTGCGCGGAACGGAATGGGCCGCCACGGGACAGGTGACTCAAAAAGTGCCCTCCGATTTTCCCTCGGCCGAGAAGGTCAGCATCCGGGATTGAATTTCAATTGTTCAATGGGCGAGGTACCATCGAAAGGCCTTGCTCCCATGATCGGTTGATTCAGCGGTCATTTGCTCCCGTCCTTAGCCGGCTTTGGGAAGACCGAGGAAAATGCATTTCAAA
>JBFMDG010000158.1:0-11979 GCA_040754135.1 Verrucomicrobiota bacterium | reverse complement strand
CCCGTGATCGAGCGCATCGGCCGCGTAGCGGTAAAGTTTCGAACGGCGCATGCGAAAGCCTTTGGCGGCTTTCAATGTGCGAATGCGGCGTTTTCGGGAAGCGGGAGCGTTGGTGACGCGCATGGGTTCTAAAGCGGTTAAAAGTTAAAACTTAAATTGACAAATTTGTAAGCTCGATTGCCGGAGTGCCGAGAACGGTTCAACGGGTAAAAGGCAGGTTTTGTTTGATGCGATATTCGTCCGTGCGATCGACCACTTGGGCCGAGCGAAGGGAACGGCGGCGTTTTGGGCTTTTGCCCGCGAGCAGGTGGCGTTTGCCGGCGTGGCGCCGAAGGACTTTGCCACTGGCCGTGATCTTGAAACGTTTGGCCACCGACTTTTTCGTCTTAATGCCTTTTGGTCTGCGCATAGCTTTGGTTTTCCTAAAAGAGCGCGAAATATAGGGTCACCCTGCCAGTGAATCAAGCGGTATTTTCCATGCTTTCCATGCCTCTCCGGGTTGTGTGCAATACCGCGCGAGTGCCCATGAACGTCGGCGGCACTGCAAAAACGACGTGAGCAGGACGCATAAGATTTTCGGGTGCTTCGCTGAGTTGGATCATGCAGCCCGCTGAAATGCTTTATTCCTTCTTTGATTGACTGGAACTCCCGGCAACCGCCCCCCCCGCCCATTACCGTGAGTGGGGTGGCTCACGGAGGTTCCTGCCAGACTTGGTAAAAACCGGATTGCATCATGAGGGCGTTCGAGTGGACGAAAGTGGTCATGGTACCCTGCTGTGCCGGCCAGTGGACAAATAGCGGAAGCCAACGATCACTCTCTTTCAGTGATACTCGATGTTCGGCCTGAAAGAATTGGCCGGGTTGACTGATCCATTGCAGCTTTGTGTGCTCGCCCTGCAGCGTAAGCAATAATCCGGTAACTGGACTGCGGAGAAGCCCATCCGGAACCGGCACGGAGAGGGTGCCTGAGCAATCGGTGCAGGAAAGCGAATCACGCAACAATTGATCGCCGACTGAGCCAGTCCTTGCTGCCACCGAATCCAGAACTCTCCGATCGATCGAGTCGTGAGGCAGGGCACCCCACGACTTCATTTCTGTTTCAAGCGGATTGGAAGGCTCAGTTATCGCTGGCGCGGAAAAAGGGGCGGTTGAAAAGACGTTGCCGATCCGGGTGCGCACTAAAGTTCGGTCCGCAGGCCCGGCACTATCCGAATTCCCTTCGAGGTAAAACCTGGTTCCGACTTCATTCCGGTCCTCGTGCAGTAATGGTGGAATTTGCGACGATTCCGGCCCTCGTAAAAACAAATTTCCCACGATATTAACCTGTGCCCCGCCATCGATCTGCATTCCCTGCTCTCCCAATCCGAACACAATGTTGTAACGAAAATCGAACACCGGATTGTCTGCCCAAGTGGGGTCGCAGTCGGTTCTGCCGGAGCAGCCTGAGATCTGCGGATTGCGCCAGTTAGCCATCGCGAAGAGATTGCGATGGATGGACCAGCGGTCCGCACCGCGCGATAGGTTCATATTTCTGGAATGTTCCCCGTCTTCATGAGTCCCATTCCATAGTGGCAAGGCGATGATGCACCGTTGGATGGTAACATCTGTGTTGACGAAACGCTCCGCACTCACGTTTTCGTCGCTCGCCCAGCGAAAGGAACATTGGTCAATGACGACGCGCCTTGCTCCACGCAAATCTATACAATCCCCTGTGCCGCTCGGACAAGTGGAACAAGGCGGCGGAGCGCCGGTTCGGGAAACCCAATTGCGAACCGGTTTTCCGAAACGCAGGTTGCGCAACACCACGTCGTGAACATCCTGCTCGAGACGCAACTCCCAGCCGACGATTTGCGCTCCGGAACCCGGAGCTGTGGCCGCATCGATGGTGACAAATGAACTCGATTCGCCGCTTAGGATCAGGGGCGATTTCAGATGAATATTTCCAGATACCGAAAATGTGATCACCCGAGGACCTGGGGTGTTGAGCGCCTCACGCAAGGTCCCAGGGCCTGCATCCGCGAGCGAGGTCACAATGATGTTTTGGCCGCCCTGACCCCCTGCGGTTTCACAGCCAAATCCTTCACAGCCGGGAAACGGTTGAGCAAGAATAGCCACTGAGGTTGACATTAAGACCAGCGTTAAGAAGGTGCACTCCACCTTTTGATGAAAAGTGGGTGATTCGAGCGCAACCGAACCAGCCATTTTCGAGTCGTGGCTGCGATTTGTTGGTTCTTTCATGGTCATTTCACTTTCACTCGATAGATTCTTTGCGAAGCGTTGGGCTGGGTATCCTTCAACGTAAGGCGGGCCCCGTCTCCGAAGCCAGACTGAAGCGGAACCCACGCAGGTTCGGTTAAGCTTTCGGTTCGTTCGAGCGTGTAGCTGTGCCCCGGTTCCGTCGCAAAAGAAACTGAAAGCCCTTTTGTCGTCCAGGCAATGTCTTCCAAGACAGGCCGTGTCGGCAAACCTGACTCGACTCCGATCAAATCTGTGTCGATGAGGAGGTCCGCGGATTCGCTTTTCGTAAAGCCGAGCGAAATAGTGTCATTGCCAAAGTTGATTCGGACAGTGCGTTGGCTGTTGCCCAATGGTTCGATAACTGGAGAAGCCATGCCTGTTTTGAACGGGACGATGGCGCTAAGAAAATGCATACGAGCACGTGGTTCCCGCGTTTTCACCCAGATATGATGCGCATCCACAATGGCCTCTTCTGGACTGACTCTTGGGCTGCTTTCGCCGCGGAAATCCTCGGGGCAGTTCGCATCAGAGGGAAGGCAATGGATGATATTCACATGCCCTTGGTCCCGCAAAAGATCGATGAACTCCAGGTTGGCTGTTTCAGCCAGGTGCCGGACCACCACGCTGACTCCTCCAACCGCATAACGAAACGTAAATTCTGCAGGGTCGAATGTGATTGGGACATTTGTCGCGGGCACCACGTGGTAAAGCCATTGAAAGGAGGCCGGCACTGTCGGATCCATCGTCTCCAGATCGTCGTAGAGCACCAACCCTTGATTGGCGACAAACACGGCGTGGCGAATGAATCGCTTCAAGCCGACCTCCGGCAGATAAGCGTGAGTCGCATCCCCCGCCCAATAGACATAAGGAACGCCGTTTGCCGTTCGGCCTTGGTGAAACGCAATCAGGCGCGCGCGAATTGGCGAAGCCAGATCGAGGCGATGTCCAAATTGGTTGTCGGCACGATAGTCCTCCAAATCGCTGCGCGCTTGAGGATTTCCATTGACCAGAATGGTGTTCTGGCTCATCGAATGTCGTGGGAAGTTGAGCATATTATCCGTGGTACCTCCACCCACGCTGATCGTCTCGCCATAGGCATGGAGGTCGAAGGCATTATCACTGGCGAAGGAATGGCCATAGCCGCCGCGGGGTCGGGCATGGAAAGTGACGCTCACCCCATCGGCTTGAGCGGCCTCATCACTGGGCGGAGCCGAACTGACGGTGACCCACCCTTCCAGCGGAAATAAACCGACGAAATTGGTTTCAGCGCGTGGCAATGGCTGTTGGAACCAAACAGGGAGAACACAGGTCATCCAAGGCGAGAAAAAATTAGGGCCGCGGTTGAATTTCTGCCGCCGGCTCTCGGTTGCCAACCAGTTTTGCATGGCCTGACCATTCTGATGCAGCAAGGCGACTCGGTACATATTTTCCTGACGCGTGGCCGTCCAGTCGGATTCGTGATGCCCGCGATTCCCGAAAGCGGAATGCTCGGCGCCCACAGGCGTGACACGAGCAAAAAAATCGGCGTAGGCGCTCAACACTGGATTCTTTTCAAGGTGAAATTCTGGAAAGCTGGATATCAGCGCGATCGTGGCGTCGAGCAGATTGCGCATTTTGTCGTTTCCGTAACCTGGGCCCTCGTTCCAGGCTTCATCTTCGCCGTATGTGTTCGACACGCCGACAATGAAATGCAAGCCGAGTTCAAGCGCTTCACGAGCAAGTGGTGATTCATCATAAATCGCCAGCGCCCCGATCGTCGTAGGAAAGAGGCTTTGATATTCATGGCTCCACCCGATCAAAGCCAGCGAACCTATGTCATGCAGGAGGGGGCCCTCCGACAGCCGATCTCTCCAGGAAAAATTGTTAAGAATGTCATCGATGCGCCAGTTGAGTGAAGACAGGACCAGCGCGCGCTCCTGGACGGTGAGTTCGCTGTGGTACCAATCGTAGAAAAGCCCGAGATGTTCGGTTAAGTGCGTGGCCCATTTTCCTGAATCCGGATGCGAGCCGCGCGGAGTGGACTGCCCCCCTTTGGGCAAGGCGGCAATTTTGAGGAAGCGCTCCTTATTTCCGGCATATTGTGGCATTCCAGTTACCCGATGGACAAACGCCAGGGCTGTGAGACTCTGACCAATGCTTAGCCAACCGCCGTCATCCAGTTGGCAAAGCGGATCGGTCGGCGGCGTCCCCGGAGGGCAATCATGGTTGGGGAATTGCAGATACCACGGCTTGGTCAAAGTAGAATCGGCCTGGGCCTGGATGAGAGAAAAAATGCCCGAGACGACCGGATTCGTCTTGATTAGCTCCCGCAATCGCGACAACGAGACATCATCAAGAAGTATTCTTGGGTGTGGCTTGGGTGATCCATCCAGGACAGTGCCAAACATCGATCGGTCCCATTCCAATGCTTTCGAGGCAATTTGAAAGGAGCGCACCCCACTCCATCGTTCTTCAGGTGTTCCAACGTCGTATCCTACACGCCAGAACCATCGCGCGCCTTCATTTCGCGGCAAGGGGGGCAGAAAATTATAAAAGTTGACGGTGGCGTTAGTCACGCACACGGCCAGACTTTTGAAATCCGCGTGGGCGCTGATTTCCAAAGTAAAACGCCGGCCTGCGACCAGCGGGGGCTCACTCACAACATCCGGAACGTACGGCCAGCTAAACCGAGGAGGATTGAGTTGCACCACTTCACCTTCCCCGGGGCGAAAGCGGGTCCAACGGCTGTAAAACTGCCTGGGATCGCGTGGAAGAAGAGTGTTTGCGCCGAGAACGATGGGATCCGATGACGCGGCGAAAGCCTGCGCGGAACCCAACAGGCCGCAAAGCACGCCTTTTGCAAACAAGGTTCGAGTCGAGGCGATGCAAATGGGGACCAACCGTTGGATTGGAGCTCCGAGCGAGATTCGAAAGAAGCAGGCACAATGTCGTTGGACTCGAACAGACCATCGGAAACGAAAGGCCTCGGGAGTTGAGTTTGAACAAAGGAGCAGTTCCATCACAACTCCAATGACGGACCTAGGCGGCACATGTTACAAAGTCCATCGAATTACATTTTCCTGCAGGTGACAGGTGACCATGAATCTGGATAACGGTGAGAGCGGATGTTCGTGCCTGTAACGCACCCATATTTGCCGCGTCTTTGATGCTGGATTTGCATTGTGAGACCAAAAGCGCTGCCACGAAAGAACCCGTGATCGATCCTCTGGCAGCCTTGGTAGAACGAGTACGCGCCCAGGACGAAAGTGCCGCCCAAGCGCTCGTCGAACAACTCTACCCCCATGTGGCAAAGATTGTTCATGCCCATTTGCCCCGTCACGAAGATCCTGAGGATTTGATCCAGGAAATTTTCCTGAAGATGTTCAGCCGACTCCATCAATTCAACGGGCGAGCTCCTTTGACTCATTGGCTCAGCCGCATTGCCTTGAACACCTGCTTCGACAGAATGCGTCAATACCGGAGTCGCCCGGAATTACTCTGGTCCGATCTGAATTGCGAAGACCGGCAGCTGGTCCTGCGCCTGAACGAGAGTCAGCCCGCCCGTGACGCAGACGCTCCGCAGGCCAGGGCGCTGTTAGACCGGTTGCTGACGCAGTTGACTCCAGAAGAGGCATGGTTGATTCGTCGCATCGAACTGGATGAATGTTCGCTCAAAGAGGTTTGCAATGAAACTGGCTGGAATTCTACTTTGGCCAGAGTGCGCCTGTTTCGTGCCCGCCGCCATCTTCAATCCGCCTGGCACCGCTTGGAAGGAACCAAACCATGAACCGCCTCAGCCCCAGATTGAACCAGTTGCTCGCCCTCGCTCGGGGAGCCTCGAAGATAATGATTCACCCGGAACCGCCACCAGTGCCGTTGGGCTTTGCCAGGCGCATGTCCGCGCTAGGCATGACCCAAAGCCGGCAAGCCATGCTCGCCACTTTGTGGGAACGTGCTTGCTGGTGCGGGGCGGCCTTGTCACTAGTCGTTTGTCTCTTTACCCTGGCTCACGCAAAGACAACCGAAACGACCCCGTTTGACGAAATCTTGCTTGCTCCGTTGACCAGTGATGTCTCAAGGAACTGAACTCATGAAACGCGCCCAACTCATCCGCATCGTCTTGCTTCTGCTCATTATTTTTGCGGCGGGATTTTTCGTCGGTCGGCTGACCTCCCCGCGCTCCGCAATAGGCGCCGCTGCTTCAGCGTTTCCCAGCACACCAGCCGAGTCGATGATTGGACGGCTGGCGCTGCAGGTCGGTATCACACCCGAGCAGCACGCCCTTATGGAACCCATCGCTGCCGAACTGGCCGCCGAACTTCTCAAAGCTCCTCCCGATTCGATCGAACGCGTGGAAATATTTCGGAAATACGTTCCCAAGCTTCGCTCCTGCCTTCGCCCCGATCAGTTCCACCGTTTTGATCGCGCCGTCGCAAAAGCCGAAAGTCGATTCCGGGAACGGGTCAATAACCGGCATCAAAAAACGGATTAACCTGTTCAGCTCTCAAGCGTGGGCGAGCTATGCTTGCCGCCGCAGTGCAGCCAAAAAACTTTCACCGCGTTTAGAGTTCGCTTGCCATCGATTGAGCGCGTCCTACACTCCGCCCGCGCATGTTGAATTTGAGTTCACTGAACCCCCAGCAACGCCAGGCCGTCGAGACGATCCAAGGTCCAGTGCTCATCCTCGCCGGCGCCGGCACGGGCAAAACACGCGTCATCACTTTTCGCATCGCGCACATGATCCAACAAGGGATCGGGCCCGGCCACATTCTCGGAGTCACCTTTACCAACAAAGCCGCGCGCGAAATGCAGGAACGCGTCTCGAAACTCCTCCCCAAAGCCTCGCGCTCCTCCGGGGATGAGAATAAACCTGAGAAACCGACCCTCTGCACTTTCCACTCGCTTTGCGTGCGCATCCTCCGCCAGCACATCGAAAAACTCGGTTACAAACGCAATTTCGTCATTTACGACGAATCCGAGCAACTCGGCGCCATCAAGAAGATTCTCAGCGGCATTTCCGCTAAAGGCGAAAACACCGATCCCAAAGTCATCCTGGCTCTGCTCAGCCGCTTCAAAAACGGGAGTCAGGCGGGCGCTTTCGCCGACCCAAACGTGGCCGCGCTCGCCGAGCATATTCGCAAGAAGTACGAATCGGCTCTTCACGCCTGTAACGCCGTGGATTTTGATGATCTCATTCTGCTGACGCTCCGTCTTTTTAACGAACATCCCGATGCCCTCGAGGCCTGCCGGAAAAAATTCCGTTACGTGATGGTGGACGAATATCAGGATACCAACGCGGCCCAATTTCAACTGGTCCATGCTCTCACGCGAGAGCATCGCAATCTCTGCGTGGTGGGCGATGACGATCAGAGCATTTACGGCTGGCGCGGGGCGGAGATCGCCAACCTGCTCGATCTCGAGAAGCATTTTCCCGAAGTCAAAGTCGTCAAGCTCGAACAAAACTATCGTTCAACCAACACCATTCTCTCCGCCGCCAACGCCGTCATCAAAAATAACGCCCGCCGCCGGCCCAAGCAGCTCTGGTCGCAGAAGGGGAACGGACCGAAGATCACCTTGCACACTTTCCCCGATGACGAAGCCGAGGCGCGAACGGTGGTGGAACAAATCGAATTCGCCCGTCTCACGCGCCGCATTCCATGGTCGGATCAGGCCATCCTTTTCCGCACGAATATCCAATCGCGCCCGCTCGAAACCGCGTTGCGCCAGGCCGGCGTCCGTTATCACCTCGTGGGAGGCCAAAGCTTTTTCGATCGGCGCGAGGTGAGAGATTTTCTCGCTTACCTGAAAACGTTTCTCAATCCGAACGATGACATCAGCCTTTTGCGGATTGCCAACGTGCCGGCGCGGGGATTGAGCGATCTGACGATGGAACGTCTGCTCGCGGCCAGTCACGAACGCAAATGCTCCGTATTTGCGGCCATGAAAAATCCGGCGGTGCAAACGGCGTTTTTTGCCAGAACGCGCACGAGCATTGAGGAATTTGTCGCGTTGATCGAGCAAACGCGCGGGCTGCTTTTGCAGGATCCAAAACTGTCGCTGCAATCGTGGGCCGAAAGGTTTCTGGCCAACACCGGATACATCGATGAATTGCGGCGCACGGAAAAGAATCCTGAGGAAGGCGAAAATCGCGTGCGCAACCTCAAGGAACTTGCAGCCACATTGGATCATTCGAACGGTGAGAGCGCGTTGCCGATGGACCGATTGGAAAAATTTTTGGAGGAATTGACCCTCGACAACGAGCGGGCGGAAGAAAAGGAGGCGCAGGGCGACGCCGTGACATTGATCACCATGCACAGTTGCAAGGGGCTCGAGTTCCCGCACGTGTTCATCGTTGGACTTGAAGAAGGCTTGCTGCCCCACTCGCGCTCGAAGGTGGAAGGCACACTCGACGAGGAGCGCCGCTTGTTTTATGTGGCCATCACGCGGGCGAAAGAGAGCTTATCGATCAGCCATTGTTCGGGGCGGAAAAAGTATGGGCAACTCATGCCATGTCATCCGTCCACGTTTCTGAAAGAACTCCCGCAACACCTGGTGGAACACGCCGACGAGAAGGGCAAACAGCCGGTGCCTGCAGCTTCGGGCAAGGATTACTTTGCCAGCCTCAGAGCATCGCTCGGGTAAACGTTTCAATACTGGTAGGGTCCTGTTTTCCGTACTGCTGCTTCCACGCACTGCTGAGACGTTGCCTGCGAGGCCTGAATTCTCCTACACTCGCCACATGCGAACTCTTGTTCTGTTCGTCGCCTGCATGGCCATCACCTTCTTGAAAACATTGTCTGTGTCATCGGCGCAGGCCGCGTCCAGTGCGCCACCATCGATCATGAATGCCGAATATCTCCGGCGCCACGCCGAGACACGCGGATTCCTGCTCGGCCGGCCCGTGCAAGCGAAGCCCACGCCGGACGGGCAGGCGGTGCTTTTTCTTCGCGCCGAAGCTCGCGTGCCGAAACTCAAGCTCTACGAATTCGAGGTGGCTTCCGGCCAGACACGCGAGCTCATCACTCCGGAACAAGTGCTCAAAGGCGCCGAAGAACAACTTTCGGCCGAAGAAAAAGCCCGGCGCGAACGGATGCGCGTGAGCGTCGGCGGCTTCACCAGTTTTCAACTGACCGATGACGGCGCGAAAATCCTGCTCAGCCTTTCCGGCCGTCTCTACGTAATGGACCGCAAATCGCGGCAGATTCAGGAACTCAAAACCGGCGCGGGCACCATGCTCGACTCGAAATTCTCCCCGGACGGAAGGAAGGTGAGCTACGTGCGGGATTACGATGTGTATGTGTTCGACTTGCAGTCGCAGCGGGAACAGCGGATCACGACGGGCGGTTCCGAACGCGTGAGCCATGGCCTCGCGGAATTTGTCGCGCAAGAAGAAATGAACCGCTTTTCCGGTTATTGGTGGTCGCCGGATTCCAAATCGATCGCCTACCAGGAAAGCGATGCTTCTGACGTTAAGATTTGGCACGTGAGCGATCCGGCCAAGCCCGAACAGGAGCCGCACGCTTCGTTTTATCCCCGTCCGGGCAAGAACAATGTGCGGGTGCGTCTCGGCGTTGTTTCGATCCGCAGCGGCAAGACGACTTGGATACAATGGGACGCTCAGCGCTATCCGTATTTGGCCACAGTCAAATGGGAGAAGAACGCTCCGCTGACCCTGGCCGTACAAAGTCGCGAGCAACAGGAACTCGCGCTCCTGACCGCGGACACGCGCTCGGGCCGCACAAAAGTATTGCTGACGGAAACCGATGGCGCATTTCTCAACCTCGATCAGCAAATGCCCCGGTGGCTTGAAGACGGGAGCGGCTTTTTCTGGACGAGCGAGCGCGAAGGCGGGCCTCAACTCGAATGGCGTTCCGCCACGGGCGAGTTGAAGCAGGTGCTGGTGCCGTCGAAACAAGGCTATCAAAGTTTCCTCCACTTCGATGCTGTGTCGAAGCTGGCGCACGTGCAACTCAGCCCGGATCCGACCCAGGCACATCTCGCCAGCGTGTCGATCGAGTCTGGCGCAATCCGGATTGTCACGCGTGACGCAGGCCAGCATTCCGCCACCTTTTCGAAAAACCACACGCTGCTCGTCCGGCACAGCGTGACGCCGAAATCAATGCCGGCCACAGCGGTGTTGCGAGCTGATGGCACTTTGATTGGGACGCTGCCTTCGGTGGCCGAAGAGCCGCCGTTCCAATCGACGGGCGAAATTGTGCGCGTCGGTTCCGGCGACGGTTTCTACACGAAGATCATCCGGCCGCGGACATTTGACGCCGCGCGAAAATATCCGGTGCTCAACTACGTTTATGGAGGTCCGCACGCGCGCATGGTGCAGGCGGCGCTGCCCGGCGATCTGCTGAAACAATGGCTGGCTGATCAGGGATTCATTGTCGTTTCGATTGATAACCGTGGCACACCGGGCCGGGGTCGCGAATGGGAGCGCGCCATTTACAAGAAATTCGGGAGCGTCCCACTCGATGATCAGGTTTCGGGGATGAAGGCTTTGGGCGAACGCTTTCCGGAATTGGATCTCGATCGTGTGGGGATTGTCGGCTGGTCTTTTGGCGGCTACATGTCCGCACTGGCGGTGTTGCGGCGGCCGGATGTGTTTCTTGCAGCAGTCGCGGGCGCGCCGGTGGTGGACTGGCTCGATTACGACACGCACTACACCGAACGGTATCTGGGTCTGCCGCAAGCGGCGCCCGAAGCCTATCGGGAAGGCTCGTTGCTCACCTACGCGGCCGATTTGAAACGGCCGCTCTTGCTGGTGCACGGCACATCCGATGACAATGTTTTCTTTCGCCACACCTTGAAGCTCGCTGACGCTTTGTTCCGCAACGGCAAATATTTTGAAGTGCTGCCGCTTTCGAGTTTGACGCACATGGTGCCCGATCCTGTGGTGACGGAACAGCTCTGGACACGCACCGTGCTTCATTTCAAAAAACATCTCGGAGAACCCGCCATTCGGTAGCCGCTCGTAATGGCCAACTTTTGGATGGCTTGGCCGCTGCGCCCATTACTTTATGAAACTGATCCCTCTGCTGCTTCTCGGGGCAGGGCTCTCCAATGTCCTCGCCGAAAAGAAACTGATCGAATTTGGCTGGGACGAACCGGGAACAGCCTTCATGCGCGAGCACATCGCGCAGATGGAGAAATCCCCATTTCACGGTTGTGTTTTCCATGTCGATGCCTCGAAAGAAGGCGGTGGACGCGGCGGAAGTTTTACCTGGGAATCGTGGGGCGCGCGCGTGTTTACCGAAGCGGAGTTAAAACCGGCCCTGGAAGATCTCAAGGCCACGAAATTCCGCCGGTTCACCGATAATTTTCTCCGCTTCAATACCACGCCGGCGAAGATCGATTGGTTCGACGATCATTCCGCGGTGTTGACGAACGCGTTCCTGGCGGCGCGACTCGCGCGCGATGGAAAAGTCAAAGGGCTCCTCTTCGACATCGAACAGTACGAAGGGCCGCTGTTCGATTATCGGAAACAGCGCGATGCGCGCACCAAGGGCTGGGAGGTTTACGCCGCTCAGGTCCGGCGCCGCGGACGCGAGGTGATGGAAGCATTCCAGCGCGGTTATCCGAACCCGACGATTTTCCTGACGTTCGGCTACAGCCTGCCCTGGCTCGAATCGGGCAATGGCAAAGGCTCTCTGGCCGATTGTCATTATGGACTTCTCGCGCCGTTTCTCGATGGGATGCTCGAAGCAGCCCGCGGCAAAACTCGGTTGATCGACGGTCACGAAATTTCCTACGGCT
>JBFMDG010000157.1:0-11987 GCA_040754135.1 Verrucomicrobiota bacterium | reverse complement strand
CCGCTTTCCGGCGGAGCGCGCGTTGTTCTCAGTTGGAACGGCCCTTCAGCTATTGCTGTCTCGCGGGCCGACTCGGAAATACTCTCCATGTCCAGGCCTTCAAAATCGCGGTTGACACAGGCAACGCGAAATGTCCACTATCTGCGCGACGTAACACCAACCCAAAAGACGTAACTTCCAATGAACAAAGCATTGTTGTTAGCTGGTCTGTTTGCCGTCTCCATCTCGCAATCATCTGCTCAACTCGATCTGCTTTGGGCACTGGATCCGGGCAGCCGCGCCTATTTGCCGGCCGCGCCAGGAGATAACAATCAACGGGGAATGGCTTTCAATCCGTTGACCGGAAATGTTCTGCTGGTGAATCGCACGGGCGGTTTGAGCATCAACCGGATCAGTGGAGCGACCGGGGCCGATCTCGGAACGCTCAATGTGACCGGAATTGCCGGTGGAACTTTTGCGTTGAACCAAATTGCGGTTGCTGCCGACGGAAGCATCTACGCCGCAAATCTAAAAGCCTCTGCGACCGATGGTGACTTCAAAATTTACCGTTGGGCGAATGAAGATTCGGCGCCGGTGCTGGCGTTTTCCGGTCAGATCGGCGCCGCCGGTACGCGGTGGGGTGATAACATGGATATTCGCGGCTCGGGCAACGGCATCCAACTTCTCTTCGGCCAGGGCGGCAGTGGCGTCGGGAACTCGATCGCCGTTTTTACGACTTCGGATGGTGGACTGAGTCTGACGCCAAGCACCGTTACAGTGACCGGAATCACCGCGGGGGAAACGCGCGGTGGAATTGCCTTCGATGAGGGAGACACATTTTTCTTTAAGAATGCCGGCACTACGACGCTGCGCTACGCCGACTTTAATCTTGCCGCAGGCACCTCCTCCGTTTTAGAGAGCGCGACGTTGCCTTCCGGCCTTTCCGGATTCGGTCCCTTGGGATCCGATCCTTCGAATAATCTGCTCGGGGCGATCCAGATTCATACCGCCGCAGGCTCGACTTCGCAGCAGCAGCTTTACCTGTTCGATGTGAACGATCCTTCGAATCCCGTCGTCCTGGATATCGAAGGATTCGCCAACCCGGGCAATCGAAACTTGAACGCCTCGGGCGCCGTTGATTTCGGAAACGGATTTCTGTTTGCTCTGGACACGAACAACGGCTTGCGCGGATTTGCGGTGGTGCCTGAGCCCTCGACTTTCGCCCTGCTTTTCCTTGGCCTTGGTGGCTTGCTGTGGATGCGAAGAAAATAGTCCGGCGCAACTTTTTCCTTTGAAAGGCCGCTGCAAAGCGGCCTTTTTTGTCGAGTGGCGGCTTTGCTGCTATCTTGTCGGCTCTGGAAGCATGAGTTGTTTTGTTGGTTTAAAAATGCTGCGTCGCGGTTTTGTTTTCTTACTCGCGTTTTGTTCCTGTTCCGTCCTGGCGCAAACACCGGAATTTCGTGCGCTTTGGGTGGACGCATTCCACGCCGGTTACAAAACCAGTGCGCAAGTGTCGCAACTGGTCGCGGAAGCTCGCGCCGGCAATTTCAACGCCTTGATCGTGCAAGTCCGCAAACGCGGCGACACCTACTTCAACAGTGCTTTCGAGCCGAAGGCCACCGATATTGCGGCTGCGTTTGATCCTTTGGCGGATCTCCTGGCCAAAGCTCATAATACCGCCGCGGGACCGAGACTCGAAGTTCACGCCTGGATTGTGACCTATCCCATTTGGGGCAATTCATCGGCGCCTCCGACCCAGCCGTCCCACGTCTTTAATCGCCATCCCGAATGGCTGACAAAAAACAACAGTGAACAAACCTGGAACGGCAGCAGTTACGCGCTCGATCCAGGGCATCCCGAAGTGCAATGGCACATTTACAACGTGGCGATGGAACTCGTTTCACGCTACGCCATCGATGGCTTGCATTTCGATTACATCCGATATTCCGGGAACGCCTGGGGCTACAACAGCGCCGCGGTGGCGCGATTCAATTCCCGCTTCAATCGCGTTGGCCAGCCGCCCGCGACCGATCCACTTTGGCTGCAGTTCCGACGCGATCAAGTCACCGCGCTAGTGCGCAAGATTTACCTCTCGGCCGTGGCGTTGAAGCCGCAAATCAAAATATCCGCCGCAACGATCACCTGGGCGCCCGGAGTTTCCACAGACGCGGAATGGTTGGGAAGCGCGGCTTATGCGAACGTCTTGCAGGATTGGCGGAGTTGGATGCAAGAAGGCATTCTCGATTTGAACATTCCCATGGCTTACTTCCGGCAACCGGATTATGGACCGGATTACATCGAGTGGAGCAATTTCGCCAAGAACCGCCGCTACAATCGGCATGCGGCCATTGGTCCAGGCATTTATCTGAATTCGGTCGAGGACGCCATTGTTCAGATGCGCTCGGTTCGCACCGTCACCTCGGCTGGAAATCGTGCGGACGGAATGGCCCTCTATTCCTATGCCGTGCCAAATGCAGAGGGAATCTCCCGCACCACTTTTTTCTCTGCGCTGACGCAGCCGAGTGCTTACGATCCCAATCCGGTGCCGATTTTCAAGGACCGGGTGCCGACGCCGGTGATGCCTTGGAAAACGGCGCCGACACGTGGGCATTTGAAAGGCTATGTGCGCGATGGACGCGAGTCCGCGAAATATCTGGATGGCGCAACCCTCACCGTGAATGGCCCCCAAAGTAAAACGTTGCTTGCGGATGCGACTGGTTTTTTTGGAGCAGTAGATCTGATTCCAGGGATTTACGCGCTGCGAGTTTCTTTTCCTGGTCTGGAAACCAGTGAAGCCACTCTAACGATTGAGGCAGGCCAAGTGGCCACCAGAGATTTTCTTTTGATGCCGTCTTTAGGGACTTTGTTTTTCGAAAACATCCTGGTGTCTGCCGGGAGCCGAAATGCGATTGTTTCGTGGCGGACTCTCTCGGTCGCGGAGTGCTGGGTGGAATTCGAGGATGCCATGGGAAACAAAGCTCGAACGGTCACAGCAGGTCCTGCTACCAATCATGTCGCCTGGCTGACCGGACTTGATTCCGGAAAGCTCTATCGTGTCTGGCTCCTCGCTCAAACCTCCTCCAACCAAATCCGATCGGATGAGTTTTTGTTTCAGACTGCTGGTGAACTCATCATCGATAATCCAGAAGCAGGCTATTCAGGGGCATGGACGCTCGGCACAACCGCGACGGACAAGTATTCCGCCAGTTATCATTTTGCCGGAACGGTCAGTGGTAACGCCACTGCGACCGCTACTTTCCGTCCGACGATCTTCACTCCCGGCCAATATAATGTTTACCTCTGGCACAGCCAGGGGAGCAATCGTTCCACCAACGCGCTCGTCGAGGTCGTTTCGGATACGGGCACTGCTGTGCGGCGAATCAATCAAAGTGGGAATGGCGGGACTTGGCAACTCCTCGCCAGCCGAAAACATTTCGCAGCCGGCACAAATGGTTTCGTTCGGCTCTCGAACAGCACAGGGGAATCGGGCAAAGTCGTGATCGCCGATGCAGTGCGTTGGGTCTATTCGACTGGTCAGGATCCTCCTGTCGCAGGGGCAGTTCCAGAATGGTGGGCCCGACATTTCTTCGGTCGGCTGGTCAATGGGAGCGAAGATGCCGATGGTGACGGATTTTCGGCCTATGCCGAATTCGTGCTCGGCACGGCTCCTCAAGATCCCCAATCACGATTGACAATGAGGATCAGCCGGGATCAGAACGGGAGCATCGAGGTCCGATTCAGTCCTTGCCATGCGGATCGTCGATATCAGCTGCAGCGACGCGGCAACTTTTCCAATGAAAGCTGGAAAACCGTGAACGCGACATGGACGCGCCGAAGCACGGGTGAAGGAGTCTTCATTTTGAACGAGACCTCAAGCAGCGGGTTTTTCAGGCTGTTGAGCGAACTCTCGCCTTAAAACGAAACAACGGATTGATCAGCCGCGGCCGTCTGGCTCTCAAGCAGGGGAGCTGTTCAACGCGGCTGTTTTTGTCGATGTCGTAAGCAGCATCTCGATTTTTTCGATGAGCTGATCTTTCGAGAATGGTTTCAGGAGGAGATGAATTCCGCGATCCGCTTCGCGTATGCGTTCCGGACTATAGCCGGTGACGAGCAACACTTTCACATTCGGTTTTCTGTTTTGGATCATCTTTGCCAGTTGCACCCCGGTCATGCCTCCGGGCATCACGATGTCCGAAACCAGGATATCGAGCTTGTCTCCAATGTTCTCGAATAATTCGAGGGCATGCGGCCCGGACTCGGCCACGTAAACCGAGTAACCCGCCTGCTTCAACAGTTGCTCGTAGAGATTTCGAATGGTGGAATCATCCTCGACATAAAGAATGGTGGCCTCCGTGTGGTTGCGCAAGGCTACCGGCTTCGGACGGCTCATTCCCGAAACGTAAACACACGTTTCTTCACTCATGGGCAAATAGACATCGACGCAGGTTCCGACGCCGACCGTGCTCGAAATGTAAATCCAACCGTCGTGCTCTTTGACGATGGAATAGACGATCGAAAGGCCCAGGCCGGTTCCTTTGCCCGGCTCTTTGGTGGTAAAAAACGGTTCGAAAATCTTCGAAAGCGTTTCTGGCGGCACCCCATGTCCGCTATCCGAAACGCGCAACTGCACGTAATCCCCTTCGCGCGCGTCCGGGCGAAGATGCGGAGATTGGCGGTCGAGATGTACAGATTTAGTTTCGATCCGCAATTCGCCTCCTTCGGGCATGGCGTCGCCGGAATTCATCGCCAGATTCAGAATGATCTGTTCGAGCATGCGCGGGTCGCCCTTGATGTGGGGAAGCGTGGAGTCAAGGGCGAGGTTGAGCTTAACGTGTTCGCCCAGAATGCGCCGGAGCAGCTTCGTAATGTTGCTGACGACCTCATTCAGGTGGAGCACCTCGAATCGAGGAGGTTCATTGCGGCTGAAGATCAACAAGCGTTGCACCAGGCTCACGGCTCGATCGGTCGTTTCGCGAATTTGCCTGACGCATTCGGACGTGGCCGCGTTGAGGCCGCTTTCATGGGTCAACAAATCCGTATTGGCGCGAATTACCGTCAGAAGATTGTTGAAATCATGAGCAATCCCGCCGGCCAATCGGCCCACCGATTCCATTTTTTGGGCGTGGCGCAGTTGTTGTTCGAGGAGTTGGCGTTCGAGGGCGTAGGTGATGGCCTTCGCCAACGACTGGCTGTTCAGTTCGCTTTTAGCCAGATAATCCTGCGCCCCTTGCCGGACGGCTTCGAGTTCAAGGTAATTTTCCGGAAAGCCTGACAAAACCACGATGGGAATCGTGGAGGTCTTGCGCCGCAGACGTCTTAACGCATCCAATCCGGTGGCATCCGGCAGCGACAAATCGAGAAGGATCAAGTCAACCAAAGAGCAGGTGAGATGAATTTCCGCTTCGGCGGCAGTGGCGACCGAGTACACATCGAATGTTCCCGCCGCCTCTTCCAGATAGTTCCGTAAAAGCAGAAGGTCATCGGGATCATCCTCAACCACCAGCAAATGAGTGACGAGCTGTTGCACAGGCAAACAAGGAAACGCTGCGAGTCCTTAAATAGGCAATCGGGCCGGGTGTGTCAATGGCAACTCTGATTTTGAAAACAACAGATTCTCAGAAATCGCCGGTGAAAACCGCCGTATCGAAACCCTGCCAAGAGCTGCGTTCCTACACAGCATTTCGGAGGGCGGCTCATTAGCGGTAAGGCTGATGCAGTTCAACGCGCGTGGCTGCCTTCGAGCGGAGCCGAATGTTCAACGCCTCCACTCCCACAGCAAATGCCATCGCGAAGTAAATGTATCCTTTCGGGATCGTCTTATGAAAACCTTCCGCAACCAGCATGCACCCGATCAAAATCAAAAAACTCAAGGCCAACATTTTCAACGTGGGATGCTTGTCGATGAAAGCGCTGATGTAGCCGGAGAAAAACAGCATGAAAATCATCGCCAGCACGACTGCGGTTACCATCACGGGCACCTGGCGGGCCATGCCAATCGCGGTGATGACTGAATCCAGCGAAAACACAATATCCAGCAACAAGATTTGCACAATCACGCTGGCAAAAGTCGGCGGCAGACGCTTGGTGACTTGCCCATCTTCCCCTTCGAGCTTGTCGTGAATCTCGTGCGTCGATTTTCCCAGAAGAAAGAGCCCTCCCAGGAACAGAATCAAATCGCGGCCGGAAACCGGGTGAGGTGCATCCATGCCGAGCACCTGCGGAATGTGAAATAGCGGATTCGTCAGCCGGGCCATCCAGGCCAAGCCCATGAGCAACAAAACGCGCGTTATCAAGGCCAGCGCCAGACCGGTTTGGCGCGCCTTGATCTGTTGGTCCTTCGGCAGCTTGCTCGCCAGAATCGAAATGAAAACGATGTTATCGATGCCCAGGACGATTTCGAGCAAGGTCAGTGTGACAAGACTGATCCAGATTTCCGGATTCGTTATCCATTCCATAGCGGCGACATGATTACGAAATGGCAGCGGCGATCAATCGAAATCGAATCGCCAGAGAGCCGTCGCAACCGGGTGGATGATTCGATTTACGCGCGCGACGCAATCGGCGAGGTCATGCGCTTGCCCGCATCGTCAATCGATGTTTCACTCGCTCCATGGCTCCGAGCTATTACATCGCCACGTTGCTGTATTGCTTCAACGAGCGCGACGAAGTGCTCCTGCTGCAGCGCCGCAATGAGCCGAATTTGGGACTCTGGAGCCCTTGTGGCGGTAAGCTCGATGTCGTTGCGGGCGAATCGCCCCATGCCTGCGCATGTCGCGAGGCTGCCGAGGAATTAGGGATTTATTTGTGTCCGCCCGATTTGCATTTGACTGGAGTGGTCAGCGAGCGCGCTGATGCCGGGCAAGCGCATTGGCTGATGTTTTTGTTCGAGGTTAAGCGCAAGTTGACCACAGTCCCGCCGCCGAACCGCGAAGGTGAGTTTCGTTTTTTTTCAATTCAGGAACTCGGGACGCTCCGTTTGCCCGAAACGGATCGAGAGAAGATCTGGCCTTGGTTTTGGCAGCATCGAGGCGGATTTTTTGTGGCGCATTGCCGCAGCCATATCGCTGGGGGGAACGAATGGGAACTCGAGCAATCTCTCCCGCGATGGCCTCAAACTTGAAGAGCAAATAACAGAAGCCCAGAATCCCTATGGCGGAGGAACCAATCATTGATTTGCAAAGCGACCACTATTTCATGGGTGAGGCTTTGCGCCAGGCCGCCAAGGCTTATGCGGCGGCGGAAGTGCCGATTGGCGCCGTCGTGGTGCGGCAGGGCCGCATCATCGCCCGCGCCTTCAACCAGGTGGAGTTGCTGAAAGATGCCACGGCCCATGCGGAGATGCTGGCCTTGACCCAAGCTGAAGAAGCGGTCGGCGATTGGCGTTTGACCGAATGCACGCTCTACGTCACCAAAGAGCCGTGCCCCATGTGTGCGGGCGCCATTGTGCACGTTCGCTTGCAGCGCGTGGTGTTCGGAGTGAGCGATCCGAAAGCTGGAGCCGCGGGCGGGGTCATGAACTTGTTGCAGTTTCCGTCATTTAATCACCGATGTTTGATCACGGCTGGCGTGCGCGAATCCGAATGCCGGGCGATGCTCCAAGGCTTTTTTGCCGAACAGCGCGCGAAAAAGAAATTGGAGCAAACTGGGGAGAGCCCGGGGAATGAGTAGTCGGAAAGCCGCGGCCAGACTCAACTCACGGCGATCATGGATACGCGTTCGTTGCTGTGATTTCGCGCGACGCCTTGTGCGCGCGGGTCCAGCACGCGTTTCCCATCCACTTGGAACAAATAAAGGTGGTGCCCATGGCTCAGACTGATTTGGATCAGCCAGGCCCCGTCGGGCTGCCGCTTCATGGGATTGGCTGACGCATCCCAGCCGTTGAAATCTCCAATGAGCGAGACGTGTCTGGCCTCTGGAGCATAACAGACAAAATTGACCGGCACGGAAAAGTGTTTCCCTGAATAACGACTGGATTGACCAGCGGAACCGCCCGATTGAATTCGACTTGGATACATGCAGCGTTGAATTGATCGTCTTGATTATCTGACCCCTGCGGACCATTTCCGGCAGGCTGTCCGAGCGCGATAAAAAAGCAGAAGATATGCCCGGACGCAAGTCGAACCCGTGTTTCACCCAACCGATTCAGCTGCGTTTTCTACGCCGAAAATGAAAACCGCTCCGAGGTGAAAAAAGCGCGGCTTCAGCAAAGGATTCTTTAGATGAATTTCGAGGAAAAAGTTTGAACAGTTGTTCGGACTGTCCCGTCTGACATCGCGTAGTTTGTTTGGTTTGTCTGGGTTGGGAGAGCGCAGGGTGGCGCTTTCAACGGAATGCGCTCCGCCCGCATTCATTTGGCGGAAAGGAGGTCGTTTGGTTGTTTGGGTGAAGCGGGTATCGAAAGATGCCCGCTTTTACTTTGCCTCAACTGGCTTCCAGTTTTTCAAAACTTTCTTCAATGAATGTGGTGTTTTGAATCCGAGCCAGCCGCGCATATAATCCGTCTTGAACCAGCAATTCCTCGTGCGTGCCTTGTTCAATAATCTGACCCTGCCGCAGCACAAGAATCCGATCGGCTCTCTGAATCGTGCTCAAGCGATGGGCGATAACGAAGCTGGTCCGGTTTGCCATCAAACGTTCCAGCGCTTCCTGAATTAACTTTTCCGTCGCCGTATCCACACTGGCCGTTGCCTCATCGAGAATCAGAATCGGCGCATTCTTCAGCAACGCCCGCGCGATGCTGACGCGCTGTTTTTCGCCAACGCTCAGCTTCACTCCACGTTCCCCAACGCGTGAATCATAACCCTGCGGCAACCGGGCGATGAACTCGTGACAATTCGCCGCTTGGGCGGCTCGCAGCAGTTCGTCTTCGGTCGCATTCAATTTCCCGTAGAGAATATTCTCCCGAATTGTTCCATTAAAAAGGAACGGCTCCTGACTGACGATGCTAATCTGTTCCCGCAACGATTCGAGTGCGATGCGGCTGACGTCCTGGCCGTCGATTGTGATTCGCCCCATGGTGAGTTCATAAAAAGCGGGGAGCAGGTTGACCAAAGTCGATTTTCCAGAGCCTGTTGGCCCGACGAGCGCAATCATTTCGCCGGGACGAGCGTGCAATGAAATGTTCTTCAACACGACGCGGTCACGTGTGTAGCTGAAGCCCACTTCTTCATAAATCACCTCACCGCGAACGGGTGTTCGAAGTTGATTTGGCCGTTGTTCACGGCTTCGCTCCGCTTCAGAATCAAGAATGTCAAAAACCCTTTCGCCCGCCGCGCGCGCCGCCTGCATCATTTGGTTTAATCCATGGAGCCGGCCTACCGGCTCGTAAAAAAGCCCGAGGTAAAACAGGAATCCGATCAGTTCACCAAGGGTCATCGTGCCTTCAAGCACATGCCGGCCGCCTGCCCAAAGCACGAGGCCCATGCCCAAGGAAGCAGCAAAACTCATGGCAGGGGAGTAGAGAGCCCACACCCGCATGACGCCGAGGGTGCTATGCCGCATTTCGTCCGCCCTTTGTGCAAATCGGGTATCCTCATGCTCCTGGCGGCTGAACGCTTTGATCTGTCGGACGCCTTGTAAATTGTCCATGAGCAAGGCATTCATGGCACTCGCCGCTTGCCGCTGGGCGCGATAGCGCCGATGGGCAGTGAGTGTGTACCACAACGCTCCAGTCAATAAGATCGGCAGCGGAATCATCGCAACCCACGCCAGCACCGGATTCGTTGAAAAGAGAATCACCAGCACACCCACGATGCTCAGGACAGCCACTGTCCCTTGTTCCGTCCCATCGATGAGCACCCGTTCGACCGAATTCACATCTTCGATGACCCTCGTCATCAGGTCGCCGGAAGCGCGTTGATCAAAATAATTGACCGGCAGCCGTTGCAAACGTCCATAGACTTCCCGGCGCATGTCGTAAATGACGTGCTGTTCAAAAGTGTTGTTGATCCGGATGCGCAGACTGTTGAAAAAATCCCGCAACAAGAAACCCCCCAGCAATCCCAACATGGCCGGCGCCAGAAGATCGGAACGCTTCTTCCCGATCACTTCATCAATGACGAACTGAGTCAGCTTCGGATAGGCAAAAGCGAAACCGAGCGAAAGAACGGCGCATCCGACCGTGCCTGCGGCCATCCATTTGTAAGGCTTCAAATAAACGGAAACTCGGCGGATGATCTCGAAAGTCGACCGTGACTTGGCCGTGAACGTAGGATCATGATTTGCCCTGAGATGCGGATGCTGAGACACGCGGGATAATTAAGAATCATTCGGGCAAATGTCAAAGCCACGCTCGAATTCCTCGAATCACTCCCCAATCAGCGACTTCAGTCACGTGCGGATCGTGCCGATGAACCGGAAAAGAATTCAATGCGTATGCCCGCATTCAACCAACAAAACGGCACGCTATCTTCGGAAAAACATGCGTCTTTGGCCGGTCATTTGCTCTGCAAAAAACGCGTGCATTTCGTCGGCAACGTGGTAAAAACGGCAAAAATGTATCCTCAGGTAGATACAAAAGACCCCAGTGCGGTAGAGGCAGAAGTCCAGTCCACATACCGGAGCATGTTCCCCCAAGGAAATGAATTGTTTGTTCCGAGAGCATTCTTTTGGGCGATCGATTGCTTTACGGGGCATTACCGGGATTATCAACAGATCGACGCGCGCTACCATGATTTCGAACACACTCTGCAAGGAACGCTTTGCATGGTGCGCCTGCTGGATGGCCGTTATCGCGCCAACATTCAGCCGGAACTCAATCAACGAATCTTTGAACTGGGTCTGCTCGCCATTCTCCTGCATGACACCGGGTATTTAAAAAAGAAGGGCGATTGCGAGGGCACAGGCGCCAAATACACGCTGGTCCACGTGACGCGCAGCATGGAATTCGCAGCCGAATTGCTCAGAGAAAAGGGCTTCTCACCGGCCGATATCAAGTCGGTTCAAAATATGATTCGCTGCACGGGTGTGAATGTCGATCTCACGGCCATTCCTTTCTGCGACGAATTGGAACGCACCGTCGGCTATGCCTTGGGCACGGCGGATTTGCTCGGCCAAATGGCCGCCAATGATTACGTGGATAAACTGCCGATTCTTTATCAGGAATTCGCCGAATCGGATCGCTACAACAAAGCCTGCGGACGTCCCGCCAAAGCGATGTTTTCCAGCGCCCAGGATTTGGTTCAGAAAACCCCCATGTTCTGGGAAAAATACGTGCAGCCGAAAATTAATCTCGATTTCCGCGCACTCTATCGATTCCTCAATCATCCCTATCCAGACGGCCCGAACTTCTACATCGATCGGATCACGGAAAACATCGATCGCTTGCGGAATTCTTTGAACATGCTGACCGCCTGACCGGCTGATGACCCATCGCTCGTGGGTCGAATCGAGTGGAAACCCAACCCCTCCTCGCGCTTTCCATTAACGCAAGCCCATCGGCCGACAAAACACGACCGCCGCGCTCAATCCTTTCCAGCGCCAACCGTTTTGTCAGCCGCTGGATTCCAAAACTCGGTGCTCTCGGCAAAGAGTTTCGCACCCATTTCCTTCAGGGCGGCATCAGGCACTTTGACGAGCGGCTCGTAAAACGGATGATGCGACGCTTTGTAAGGATTGTTTCGCCTGGTGTTGTAGCAGCAAAGCAACGACCAGCGGGGGTTGGGAGATTTGTTCTGGTCCGATCGATGCAAGGTGTTGCAATGAAAGAAAAGCGCGTCCCCAGGCGACATCTCGCCATAAACCAACTCGAGGACTTTCATCGCCTGATCGGTGCGCTCCGGATCAGCGCCCGTTTGATCGCCATAACGCCCATGCTCCACACGTCCCATTTTGTGTGAGCCCTTTAAAACCTGCAGACAGCCATTTTCACGCGTGTTCGGATCGACCGCGATCATGACCGAAGCCATTTCGGGAAAGAGACAACCATTTTGATACCAGTAACCGTAATCCTGATGCCAGGCCCACGCTCCGCCAGTGAACGGCTCCTTGATGCTCATCTTCGAGTGGTA
>JBFMDG010000156.1:0-12003 GCA_040754135.1 Verrucomicrobiota bacterium | reverse complement strand
GAGGTGATCAGGCATCCATGCTCGACACACTGCTCGACCCATCGCGGAGCGGACTGGCCAATTCTTCGAGAATCCTTTTGCAAATTGAAGGCGAAGGCATCGGTTACCTCCGTTGCTTCAGTCTGGTGGATACGGACGGCGTGCGCTGGACCGCGGCGCAGCGGCCGCCCCTCAAGCGAATCGAGTACATCCCGCGTGAACGGCTCAACGCCTACCTGCACCGGCGTGTCCAGGTGAAAAATGTCGCGTTTCTCGCACGCATGCTGCCCGCGGACGGATCGGTCGTGCAAATCACTGGAAAATTTTTCAATCGCGCTTTTCAGAATGCGCACGGAGGAATCGAGGCCGACAGCATGTGGAACGCGAGCCGGAACGTGTATGAATATTGGATCCAGACCAACGCCCCTCCCGAGCGGATTTTTTTGGCTCAGTTCCGGCGTTATACCAATTACCCGCCGCAATCCGCGCGCCTCCAGACCTGGCTCGACCAATCATTGGAGGGCATCCCGGATCCCCTCGCGCAGGCGCGCCACCTCGAAAAAATTTTCCATTCCCAATTCACCTATCGACTGGGCGCGCCGCAACTCGACCGGCTGAATGCCATCGATCAGTTCATTCTCAATGAACGCGAAGGCCATTGTGAGCGATTCGCCGCCAGCCTGGCGTTGCTCTTGCGCATGAAAGGCATTCCCAGCCGTGTGGTCATTGGATATGTTCCCGGCACGCGCAACCGATTTACCGGCGCCTGGAACGTGCGCTTCAAGGATGCTCATTCCTGGACGGAGGCGTATTTTCCCAACCACGGCTGGGTGCAATTCGACGCCACTCCGCCCGCCAGCCGCAGTCCGGAGGATGAAAAATGGAGTTTGCGCGAGTTCATCGAAGATCTCGATTTCGCCTGGTCCTCGTACATCGTCAACTTCGACGCCTCGGGACAGAGCCAATTGCTCAGCGCCACGGTGCAAGGCTTGTCGCAAAGTGCGCGTTGGATTCGGCAGCATCTGATTTGGACATTGCCGGTCGTGGCGCTGATTGGCCTCGCCTTCCTTTGCAAGCATTGGCCGAAATGGCGCTGGGCCGTTCTGCGCAGGAAAACAGCCAGGCCGGTGAGTCATTATTATGGCGAGATGCTCCAGCTCCTCGATGAATTCGGGTTGACCAAACTCGACCAACAAACGCCCTTCGAATTTCTCGCCGAAACTCAGCAACGAGGTTTCGCCCTGCGCCATGACGTGGATCTGGTGACGCGTTTCTTTTGCGCCCATCGTTATGGGAGACAGCCATTGACCGATTCGGAAACTTCCCAAATTGAAGACGCGCTGCGCCGATTGCAGGCATTTCGCGGCGGTCAAAACGCCTCTGCTTGATCAGGCGCTGGGAATCGCGCGATTGGCCGGCATCGATTCGCCACGGCCAAGGTTTTCCTCGGGGGATTCGTCCGGGTTGATCCAGCACCAGCAGAGCGCCCCTAATAAACAAATCACGCCGCCAAGCGTGATGCCGATGTGCCAGCCAAATAACTGGCTGATCCAAGGGGTCACAACCGGCGCAAGCAATCCGCCCGCATTACCGCCGGTATTCACAACGGCGGCGGTCGTGCCGCCACGACCTCCACCCAGTTCAACTGCTGTGGACCAAAAAGATCCTTCACACGCGCCCACCACTCCCAGGGCAAGACTGAACCAGGTGACAATGGCCATCGGGTGTTTCGCGAAAACGCCGGCCACGAGCATGGCGGCGCCCAACAACATTCCCACCAGCGGCACGAGCGTGCGGCCCCAGCGAAAGCCCAGCCGCCGCTGCAATCGATCGGAAAACCACCCGCCCAACGGCATGCCGAAAGCCATGACGAACGGCGGAATGCCTGCGTAAAACTTGCTTTGCTCGTCCCCAAGCTTCAGCACTTCCTTGAAGTAATAATGCATCCAATAAAAAAACAGATACTGGAAATAGCCAATGGCCGCGTAACTGAATGTGACCAGGAGCAAATTGCGATTCGTCAGTAACCTGATCCATTCGCGTGTTCGGCCTTTGGCACTGACTTCCTCGACCGCTACTTGTTGGCGTTCCGGCTCCGGAATTCCCCGCGTCGCCCACGTCCACGCCACGCCCCAGCCCGCAGTCACGACAGCCATAATGAAAAAGGCCATCGGCCAATCAAAACGATTCAGCAGTGAGCCGAATGTTTTGTAAGTGAGGGCCACACCAACCAGCGCCGCTCCGGTAACCAGTCCGTTCACCAAAGATCGTTGCGAGAGCGATGTCCAATCGCAAACGGCCCGCGCACAACCCGGATGCAATGGCGTCGTGAAAAAGCCCATCGCTCCGCGCACGAACATCAGCCCCACCCAGATGGCTGCGCCATGCAAAGCCAGGCCCGCCAATCCAGTCAATGCCACAAAAAATGCCGAACCGAATCCAACCACCATCAGCGCTTTGCGCGCGCCGAAGCGGTCGATGAACGCCCCGCCCGGAATCATGCACACTGTGTAAACGAGGAGGAAAGCGGAATAGACGAAGCCCATTTGCGTTGGATTGAACCCGTACTGGCTCATGATCCGTTCGTCGGCCGCCACTGACATGCTGACCCGATTCATGTGGCTGAGAAAGCAGAGCGCCATCAGCAAGCCCACCAGGGACCAGCGAATCTGACCGCGTTCGATTGGAAGCGAACCGCTCATGGCTTCGCGTTACCGGCCCGATTCGGAAATTAAATATTCGGCGACAAAATCTTCATTCAAGGTCACGCCCAGCCCCGGAGCATCCGGCACTTCAATCCATCCATGCTTCGCCTGCATCTTTTCATGGGTGAGTTGGTGCCGCATCGGCGATGGATCCACGCTATCTTCGAAGATGAACGCATCGCGGCACGTGCTCAGCCAGTGCAAACAAGCCGCGACTGTCACCGGACTGGTATAACAATGATTGCAAAGACGCGCCCCAATCTCCTCGACCCGCGCGCGAATGTAGGCCGCATCGGTAAACCCACAACGGGAAAGATCCACTTGATATACATCGAGCGCACGCCGGTCGATCAATGGCCGAAACGATTCGCGGCCGCACTCGCCCTCGCCGGCGGCAATTGGCACCGGCGAACGATCCCGCAGCCAGACGTAACCGTCGATGTCAGCCTGCCGCAGCGGTTCTTCGAGCCAACCGATGTTGAATTCGGCAAATTGATGGGCGCGTCGCAAGGCCGTGCGCGCGTCCCACACACAGCCGGCATCGATCAGCAAGGTCGCGTTGCCCAGTCCGTCCCGCGCGCCACGAACCAGTTCCAAATCGAGCGCTTCACTTTGCCCCATCGGTTCCCAGCCAAATTTGACCGCTTGATAACCAGCCTCGACCCAGCGCCGGCCAATCTCGCGCGTTTCCGCACCGTCGCGTCCGAAAAGAATCGAGGCGTACGCCTTGATGCGATCGTGAAATTTACCGCCTAACAAACGATGGATCGGTTCGCCGAAATGTTTTCCTTTCAAATCCCATAGGGCCATGTCGATGGCGCTCATGGCGGCGATGGTGACCGAGGTGCGGCCGAAATACATGGTGCGGCGATACATCTTTTGCCAGAGGCGCTCCGTCTCGAGGGGATTCTCCCCGAGCAGAATTTCGCGCAAGCCGCACGCAATATTGTGGCTGAACGGCGCGTCGATGATGGCCTTGACCACTTCCGGCGAGGCATCGGCCTCGCCAATGCCTTCGAGCCCGTCGTCGGTGCGGACGCGCACGAGGACCACATCCTGGGAGCTGGCGGTGCGCTGCTCGACAGAGCGCACGCGCAAAATCTGGCAAATGATTTGGGCAATTTTCATCAGGCCATCGTTGGCTATCTCTGAATCAAAACAGAGGTTCAGTTGTTGCAGTTGAAGTTGAAATTGAAATCGGCGTGAGCTTGGCGAAGTCAACCCGCTCTGTCCACGCGGAAAAGTTCCGCAACGGGTCAGGCATGCTCTGGCTCCGCCAAGGAATTTACTTTTGGGAGCACGGTCCGCATCGGGCTCTCGAATGGGCGCGACGTTCGAGGCGTGTTAAAAAGCCGGCTGTCATGCGTGCGCTAATCCACTTGGGCAATTGCTTTGACCTGTTGGATACTACGCACACCCAACTTTTGACCGCGTTGTTCCCGCTCTATCGCCAGTCTGCGAACAAACCGGTGTGCCGCTCCCGGTGAATCGGTCTGCGCAAGGTGAAGGCGACCGAATTTTGCGGCATCTGGATTGTGCCGTCATCAATTGGTGCCTGGACTTCCTCGAAAAAGAGGAGAAGCAGCATTACCACACCGTTCGATGTTTGTTTTGCGAAGGCACACCGGTCTTCGAGGGAAGCAAGATTCTCGCGAAATCCCACGTTCAAATCGCTGTCCGCGATGACGCTGCCATCATCGGGTATTTCAAGCCCCAGATTGACGTTTGAGCCGCAATTGCGCTTATTGGTTTCACGTGAGACCACGTGATATGGCCGAAGAATCGAAAAACGGATTTGCCGCTCCGCCTCAATCCCGCAAGGAATTGAAGGCGCTGTACGGCCGCGTGGTGAAGAAAATCACCTCCATGTCACCCCACCAACGATTGGAGACGATGGTTCGCGCGGGGATCTACACGAAAGGCGGGAAACTTACCAAGCAGTACGGCGGCTGATAGCGCCTGAAGAATTTCAAGTTCAGGTATTCAGTAATTACTTTCTCTTTCCGCTCGGTCTTCTCACCGCCTGCCTCCTTTGGTTCCCTTCGCAATGTTCCCGGAACCATTCGCCCACCCGATTGAATTCGGATCGAGCCGGCATTCCGAGAACATCAAAACGGCGGCTCTTGCGTCCTCTCACGAAAGATTGGGTTTGGGCACGGAACACATGCGGTTGGAAAAAAGCAAAAATGAGGGCCCGATTGACAGCGCTGGCCGATGGCCGATAAGGTGCGCGACTCGGTATGCAACGACTTATTGATGGCGTTCATCGTTTTCGCACGGAGGAGTTCGGACGGTATCGCGCTTTGTTCCGGCGGCTCTCGCGCGAAGGTCAAAAGCCACACACGCTTTTCATCACCTGTTCGGATTCCCGGGTCTTGGCCGAGTTGATTACGCAAAGCCAGCCGGGCGATCTCTTCGTGGTCAAGAATGTCGGCAACATCGTTCCGCCGGCGAACGTGACTGGCGCAACCAACTCGACAGCGGCGGCGATCGAGTTTTCGGTTCAAGTCTTGCGCGTGAATGACATCGTAGTTTGCGGGCATTCCCAATGCGGCGCGATGGAGGCCGTCCTGCGCGGCTTCAACGCGGACTCGGCGCCCAATCTTGGCCGGTGGCTCGAGTTAGCGGAGCCCGTGCGCCGGCTGGTGGAAAAGGATTACGGCCACCTCAAAACAGACGCGGAACGGCTGCGCGCGCTCGAAGAGGAAAACGTTTTGTTCTCGCTCGAAAATCTGCATACCTATCCGTCCGTGCGGGAGCGCCTCGCCGATGGCTCGCTTCATCTCCATGGCTGGTTTTTCAAAATTGCCACAGCGGAACTGTTCGCTTACGACCCGGAGACGAAACAGTTCGCACCGCTCGTCTCCAACGAAGGAGAGCAGAACAAATAAAGAGCGGTCTCGGCCTTCGCATCGGATTCTAAACCGCACACCGCAGCGGCAACGGCCAGTCGGATTCAATCGGTTTCCTCGACACGAGAATTACGGCGGGTTCGCCTCAAAAAATATCGAATGCGGATTCCTGCTCTTGAAGCCTTCAGTCGCACCCGTCAAAATCCCGTTATGAAGTTGTTCGTGATTTGGCTGGCCCTCCTGGATCTGGCTGGATTTTTCCTGATTCGTGGCGCGACTCCCGGCAACGCCCCGGCCTTGCCAATCACAGGCGTTCGCATTGTGAACGTCGCGTCCGAGCCCCAATTGCAGAATGCCATAAACAATTTGCGCGATGGCGATACCCTCTTGCTGGCCGATGGCACTTACCACCTGACGCGCAGCCTTTACATCAATAATCGTCACAACGTCACAGTCCGCGGCGCGGCCGGGAGCACGAATGTGGTGCTCGTGGGCAAAGGCATGAATAACTCGAACCATGGCGGCGTGCCGGTGGGCATTTGGTCCAACAGCACCAATACCCTGATCGCGCACCTGACGATTCGCGAGACTTGGGACAATGAAATCATTTTCAACTCCGGCGCGCAGGCGCCTCGCGTTTATTGCGTGCGGCTGATCGATTCCGGTTCGCAGTTTATCAAGTCCAACCCGACCGATGTAAATGCGGGGCTCGGGGTGAATAACGGTGTCGTCGAGCATTGTGTGTTCGAATACACCGGGACCCCACCCAAAGATCACGGTTCCGGTATCGGTTATTTCAACGGCATCAGCGCCCACGCAGCGCGAAACTGGATCGTGCGGGGGAATCTTTTCAAAAATCTGCACAACCCGGATGGTTCGGCCTATCCCTGGAATCCGGCTGTGTTGTTCTGGCGGAATTCTTCAAACACCGTGACCGAACAGAATACGTTCATCAACGTCGATCGGGCCATTGCCTATGGGCTGGACAATGCGACCCCCTATCGCGATCACGCCGGCGGCGCCATCCGCAACAATTTCGTTTACTTGTCGCCGGGCTTTCTGAGCGCCGCGCGCAAAGCCAGCTCCGATGGATCGATCATCGCTTGGAATTCTCCGGACACGCAAATCGATCACAATACCGTGATGCTGAACGGCAACATCTTTTACGCGGTGCAATTCCGCTTTCCCACCACCCGCAATGGCACGGCTCGGAACAACCTCACGGACGCACCGATTCATTTGCGCGACAATGCGACCGCCACGCGCGCGGGCAATGAAACTAGCGCCACTTCCGCCCTGTTCATCGACGCCGCGTCGGCCGATTTGCATTTGCGCCCCTCGGCTGCGAATGCCATCGACAAGGCCGTAGCCATCGAGGAAGTCCATTGGGATTTTGACGGCGACCGGCGGCCACGCGGCCAGGCGCCCGACATTGGCGCGGATGAATTCACATCCACGGAAAAGCCGGTGCTGTTGAACTTGCGCCTGCAGGGAAACGATTGCGTGTTGAGTTTCATCTCCCTGCTCGGAACGGAATACGATCTTTTGCGAGCGCCGAGTTTAAGTGGCAATGGCTGGTCTTTCGTGGCGGAGAACATTCCTGGAAACGGAACGATCATTGAGACGATTGATGCCGATGCGGCACTCGCTTCGAGCCGGTTTTATCGATTGCGGCTGTCACCGTGAGTGTCTGGCCAACGACGCCGAAAGGCCGCCGATGGCCCGAGATTGACAAAGTTTGGGAATGCCTTCATTTGAGGTGGAGAACGGAACCTTATGAAACGCTTTTTAAATCTTCTGCAGCTCAACTTCATTCCCAAAAGCAGCGACTTCGGCTTGCTCGCCCTCCGTGTCTGGCTCGGGGCGAGTTTGATGTTTCTGCACGGGCTGGGAAAGCTTCAGGACTTCAAAAAGCTTTCCACGAAATTTCCCGATCCACTCGGTGTGGGAACGACTGTCAGCTATTGGCTGGCGATTTTCGGCGAGGTGGTTTGTCCGGTTTTGTTGATTCTGGGGGTCTTCGCACGAATTGGGGCTCTTGGCAGCGCCGTCACGATGGGCGTCGCTTTTTTCCTCGTGCACAATCGAAAACTGACCGGTGAGGGCAACGGTGAACTGGCTTTCATTTATCTCGCGGGATTTGTCGTTCTCTTTCTGGCCGGTCCCGGTCGATTTGCATTGGATGCGAAATTAAGCAGCGGCGGCGGCGCCGCAAAAAGTTCCCCGCCAAAAAAGAATTAACCGCGCCTGCGCCAAGACCTTTTTCACGCCATCCGCTTCACGATCTGACGTCGGCAATCGGGGCATCCACTGCGGGATGGGTCGTTCTTATGTTTGAGGCAGATCGATTCAGATCAAACCCGGGCTCCGCGCTGAACCGTGGTGGCGTGCTGGCGTGGCACGCAAATGTCTGGAAAAATCCGCAGCCACTTCCTACTGTGCGGCGTTCGATCAATCGATGAATGCTGCGCGACAATATTTCGAGGCCTGCGCGGGCTTGCTCGAGCGCGTTCGCGCCCAGGAAGAGGCCATCGCGACGGCGGCGCAGTGGTTTGCCGAAACCATTCTCGCTGGACGGATGGTGCATCTCTTCGGTTCAGGTCATAGCCGGATTTTAATCGAGGAAATGTGGCCACGTTACGGTTCCTTCCCCGGGTTCAATCCCATCGTCGAACTTTCCCTCACGTTCCATAATCCGGTCGTCGGCGCCAACGGCCAGCGGCAAGCCATGTTCCTGGAAAACGTCAGCGGCCTGGCCGAGCGCATCCTCCGGAACTTCGATATCTCTCCGGTCGATTCCGCCTTGGTCGCCTCTTCCAGCGGTTGCAACGTCGTGCCGGTCGAAATGGCCGAGGCATTCCGCCGGCGCGGCGTGAAAGTCGTCGCCATTATCAGCCGCGCGCATTCCGATGGCTCGGTGTCCCGACATTCTTCTGGCAAGAAACTTCAGGATTTTGCCGACCTGGTTCTGGACACGGGGGCGCCACTCGGAGACGCGATGGTCAAGATCGCCGGTCTTGAAACGCCCGTCGCTCCAGGCTCGACCATCGGCGGTTGCATGCTGATCAACGCGATCAAAGCCGAAGTCGCGGCGCGGCTGACCGAACGCGGGCAACCGCCGCAAGTTCTCACCGCCGGCGCTGTGGTTGGCGCCCAACGCGCAACTGAACTTTTCGAGAGCGCTTACGACGAACATGGGCGGCGCCTGGCTCGATTGTTTCAGAATCTCGGCGGCTGATCTGATTTGAATATGCAACCTCGTCCGCTCCGCACCACCGTCATCGGCAGTTATCCATTTCCATCGTGGCTGGAATTCGCCTGCCAGCACTTGGATCAATTTGGGCCCGCCGATCGCGAGGAGTTGATCGATGACGCGGTCACGATGGCCATTCAGGACCAACTCGATGCCGGATTGGACGTGATCACGGACGGCGAGCAAACGCGGCTCGATTTCAATCTTTCGTTTTACGGTTTTCTAGAAGGCATTGAACTTGAATCGGCGCCGCCCCGACGATTCGGTCCGCCGGCCCACGATCAACGCGGCAAACATCGGATCACCGGCGAACTGCGCGCGCCGCATGGGCTTGGCGCGGTGACCGATTTTCAACGGCTGCAGCGCCTGGCCCGCGCTGCTTCAGGCGGACGGCAGGAGGTGGCGTTGAAAGCCAGCGTGCCCGGTCCTTACACTTTGAGCGGGCGATTGCTGCCCAACCACCGGTACCCGGACCGATGGGCCATTACTGAGGCGTTGCTGCCTATTGTTCGGAGCGAACTCGAAGCGCTGGCCAAAGCCGGATGCCATGAAATCACCATCGACGAGCCCTCGATGAGCTGCTACGCGCACCGCGAAGATCCGAACCGGTTTGTGGAAATCTTTAATCGCACCGTGGAACCGGTGGTGGGGCGATGCCGGCTATCGACGCATCTCTGTTTCGGCAATTACAAAGGCCGCGCCGTTGGCCCGCGCCGCTACGCGCCGATGTTCCCGGCCTTTCTCGATTTGACGCTGGACGAAATTCACCTCGAGATGGCGAGCCGGGAATTCGCTGAGCTGGAATTGATCGAAAAGATTGCCGCCAGCAAAGACGTGGCTGTGGGCATTATCGATGTGAAAAGTTATTTCATCGAGCCCCCGGACGAAGTCGAGCACCGCGTTCGCGCGTGCCTGCAGCATGCGCCGGCGGAAAGACTCTCCTTCGCGCCGGACTGCGGTTTGAGCCAAACGGCGCGATGGGCCGCGAGACAGAAACTGAAAAACATGGTTCAAGGAGTGGACAAGGTTCGAGGCAAGCTGTGAGAGGATTAATGCCTGGCAATTTTGCTCTTCCTCCGGATGTTGCAGCATGATTCAACCGTTGCTCCAGGATGCCGCTTTCATTGCCGATGTGCGCCGCGCACAACAGGACCTCACGCGATTTCATCTCTGGTGGCTCGGCCAAAGCGGGTTTTTGCTGCAATGGCAAAATCGTCATTTGCTTTTCGATCCGTATCTTTCGGATTCGCTGACCGCCAAATACGCCAACACGGATAAACCGCATGTGCGGATGACCGCCCGCGTGGTGGATCCGGTCTGCCTCGATTTTATTGATGTTGTCACTTCGAGCCATAATCACACCGACCATCTGGATGCAGAAACGCTCGGGCCATTGCTCAAATCCAATCCCAAATTGGAAATCGTCATTCCCGAGGCCAATCGCACGTTCGTCACTGATCGGCTTGGAATCATTACCGACCTCCCCGTCGGCCTCGATGCTGGTCAATCGGCGAAAGTCGCCGGCTTCACCATCCATGGCGTGCCCGCGGCTCACGAAACGATCGATCGCGATTCCTATGGCCGATGCAAATATCTCGGCTATGTCGTGCAGTTCGGCCCTTGGACCGTTTATCACAGCGGCGACACCGTTCTTTACGACGGCATGGTGGAGTTGTTGCGGCAATGGCCGATCGACCTGGCTTTGCTGCCCATTAACGGCCGCGCCCCGGAACGGCGTGTGGCCGGGAATCTGTCGGGCCGGGAGGCGGCGACTTTGGCAAAAGAGATCGGAGCGCGCTGCGTGATTCCGTGTCATTTCGAGATGTTCGAGTTCAACACTGCATCGCCGGATGAATTCATCCGCGCCGCCGTGTCTCTGGAACAGCCGCATCGGGTATTGAAATGTGGCGAACGCTGGAGCAGTGAGGCGCGGGAATGATCGAACGCGCCGGATCTGGGTATTTGGTTTTGCGATCACAAAAGCTCACGGGCCGGGCTGCACACGAGGTTAAATGAAGTATTGACCCTGTCGAAAACTCCCGGTCTAATTCGGAAAACGTTTACTCACATATGCGCCATTCTGTTGCCGTTCGTCGTTTCAGATCTTCTCATCGCTCGGGTTTCACGTTGATCGAGTTGCTGGTGGTGATTGCCATCATCGCAATTTTAGCCGGCATGCTTTTGCCCGCCTTGGCGAAAGCGAAACAGAAAGCCCAATCGATTTCGTGCGTCAACAACCTCAAGCAGATGATCACGGCGGCGGTCATTTACGCCGGGGATTTCAATGACAATTGGCCTCCCAACGGGACGGGGAATTCGACGATCAACCTGGCCAATCCGCCGGCAAACTTCACGCCGACCGTCTGGGTGGAAGGCCGCGACAGCAGCAATCTGACGGACGAACAAACCGCGCAAGGAATGGTCTCTGAGCGCGTTTCCCTGCTCGCGCCATACCTCAAGGCGAAAGGAAGCTTTCGTTGTCCCGGCGACACCCGCCCGATTCGTCAGGGAACGCGGAGCTTTTTGCGTCCGCGCAGTTACGGCATGAACACTTATTTCGCCTGGAGGGAAGGCATTTACCACGATGAACCGAACCCGCGTTATCGGGTTTTTCTGAAAACGACCGATGTGACCAAGCCGGCGCAGTTTTTTGTATTTGGTGAAATTCATCCGTTCAGCATTTGTCGCCCGCAATTTGGCGTCCACATGGAAGGCAACACCATTTATCATTTCCCGGGCAATCAACATGGGCAGCGATCGAACTTTGCATTTGCGGATTCCCATGTGGAAGGGCGCAAATGGGTGTTCGGCCGGTTCAACAGTCCCGGCAAGAATCCGGAAACGGACGAATCTTTCTGGCACGGCTCGCATTCCCAAACCATTCCGGGTTCGGCCGGGAATGCCCAGTTCTTGATCGACTTGAACTGGCTGAAGACGCACACCACCGAGTTGAAGTAAAGCGGCGTCCGCAAACGCAGCCCGCCAACTCACCAGCCTACCGGCCCAGCGCGGTTTGGCCCGGCACCTCACCTGCGCGAATCAACACGCAACGGTTTTCCCGTCACGTCGGTTCAAACGCCGTCATCCACGACTGCGGCATTGACGCATAAAACGCGGGCCGATCCTTGCTCCACCGCCACCCGGCTGAAGGAGCACGGGTCGATCTCCAGGCGCAACATGGCGTCGAGTGAACCCTCGAGAATGAACAAGAGTG
>JBFMDG010000155.1:0-12019 GCA_040754135.1 Verrucomicrobiota bacterium | reverse complement strand
TAATGCCGGCAGCCCAGGCGAATCTCCTCGAGCGACAGGACCCCGGGTTGCCGCTCGCGTTCCCCCTGCAATTCTCCATCGACGAACAGCCGCACGAGGCCCGAGCCTTGATCGGAGACGAGGTGGATCAGATGAAAACCGCCCCAGCCGAACGAACGATGGAGGAGATTACGCATGCCGCCGAAGCCGGCGCCTTCGGCATTGAGCATTTCGAATTCGCCGGTGGAACCTGCGCCGAGATCGAGGTTGAGGCCAGTCACGTAATCATTGCGTCCGCGCGCGTTGCCGGAGAACAGGGCGCGGAACCCGCCGCCATTCGAGTGCGGCGCAGCCACCAGGACGAGTGTGAAATTCGTGAGCGCGAGCTTCGCTTGGGTCGAGATGAGACGATCGTCCACGCCATCGAACCGCGCCGCGATCGCGCCAGGCGCGTTCGTCATCGGCACGACCACGCGCGGACGGAATTTCGGATCGGGTTGTGACACGTCCCGTTTCCGCTGGCTGGCATCGGGCCAGGTGGCGATCGCACCGCCGCCCGCGGCGGCTGCACTGGCTGCGTTACGTGGACTCGCAGAGCGATCCGGACCGAGCGCGTTGGGATCGAGCCAGAGTTCGAGCCCTTGATTGAGGAGGGTTCGAATTTCCGTCGGCAATTCCGCAGCCGAAGCCCAACCGATCGAATCGCGCGAGGCCGAAAGGAAGAGAATGAAAATGAGAACGGAAATGGAACCGCAATCGGGAATGCACCGAAGGCGTTGGCAAAAGAACGGGCGCATGATTGGTGGAGCAGAGTATGTAGCCCGCCCAAGTTCGGCCAGTCTGAATTGTGGGGGTGTGGGCTTCTGTGGGCTTGTGACGGTTGTGAGGCTATGAAGCTTGTGAACTGGACTGGAAACAAACGCTCCTGCTTCAATCAGGTTGGCACGCGCCAGTTAAAGATAAGCGTTGAGGCGTTGTTCAGGCCGGGAAACGTGGTGAGCTTCAAGAGGCAGGTGCCAAGAATGACTCTGAAGGCAGGGCTTGGCCCGGCGAAGCCGACGCCGCTTCCGGCATTACACCGGCACAGACGTGAGCCTGCCGCTTGCATTGGAAACGCGCTCAGTCATCTTGTTCGCATGAGTCCGACAGCAGCTTCCCTGGAATCGCCGCACCCGATGTCGTTCGACGACCTGTTTGAGTTCTGGATGGAACGCTGCGAAAGCTTTTTGGCGTGGCAGCGTAAGAATTTCCTCGACCGCGACGCTTCTCAGAGGAACTCGCGGAACACAGCAAACGGTTGAACGTGATGGTGCGTTTCAGCTCAGGCGGCCGACCCGGACGCCCCGCGGCCGGACGCGCTGCGCACGATTGCCGGCAGGCTCAAACAGCTCGAAGATTTGCGTGCCGTGATTCACAATCCGATGACTGACACCGAGGCCGATGCGATTTTGACGCGCGCCTTTCCCGACGAAGCCGAAACTGGAGGTCCTGGTTAAACTCCTCGATGCTTATCTTGAGGGCGATCCTTCCGACGCCGATGCATTGTACGATCGCTATGACGCGAGTATCGCAGGAAGCCCGCCGAGCATCATGCCCGCGCCATTGCTGCCCCGCCGAAATCGTGCGCATGAGCGACAACCTCCCGCTCGCCCGCCAGGCCGCAATCTTCAAAGCTACGCACAAAAGGGCCTACACCGATTGCTTCGCTGCTGCACTGGCCAAGACCTGAAAATGCGAACTCCTCACCGGCGACCCAGCGGTCAAACCGCTGGAAAAAGAAATCAAAAACAAGTGGCTATCATGAGTCGGTTGAATCGGATTCATCTGATTTCTGGAATGCCAAGGTCTCTCAAGTAAGTGAAGGTGGAATCGTAAAATGCTGGCGAGCGCGTTGGGTCGTTGGCGTCGCCGGGAGGAACGAAAACAATCATGCCTTGCCTTGCGCGGGTTAGCAGCACTCGATAAGCGTTGCGTAAGTAAACCCGGTTGTCTGGATTCAAGATGTCACACCATCTATCGCCACGAAAGTTGTGGTAGTTCCAGCCTGAACCGTTAAACAGAAAGTCCGCATCCCAAGTCACGCAGACCCAATCGAGCTCCAATCCCTGCACTTGAAACTCAGTTGCGGCGTCTTCGAGGTAGTAGCTCGAGCGCGTGTCATCCCGCTCGTTTAGGAAATAATGCACGGGATCGACGGCTACTCGAATATCAATCGCGTGGGGCTTGAGTCGCATCGCCTTCGACGAGGCCACCAAGCCGTATCGCTCCGAGCCTCTCGCGCGAGCGCGAATCCATTCTTTTGCCACGGCCAGGTTGCGCGTAAGAGCAATTGGATAGCGGTCGGCAAGTTGGTCGAAAGTCTCTCGTGCCGGCACCTTTTCGCAGTCAAGCAGGGCTTTTACGAACGCGGAGACGTTCTCAGCCCTGAACGAGCGCATGGAAACCGCAAGATGCAAGGAGTCATCGAAGCGGGTCGCTCCGCCATCTCGGACAAGCTCTAATGCCCGCCCTGCGGCATATTCGGTGTCAGTCAGGCGTGACGAGATAAACATCTGCCAGTGGCTGAAACTTTTGTGCACCGCGTTCAACCATGCTTCAACCCCAGCTTCGCCTGTGTTGATCTCCTGTCCGCCGCCTACCAAGCAGATGATCACAGCCCAATCCGTGTGTCTGTCCATGTATGAAATGAGGAACTCCGGCTCGGAAAGAGCAAAGCCCGCCTGCTTCTTCTTCCGAAGCATAAAGCTTGCAGTTTGCCTCAAGTTCCACGCCCGCTGGGCTTCATCGAAGATTACGACGTGCTCAGTCGCGGGCCCGGAATCAATCAAACCGTCGTCTCGAAAGTGGTGGACGTTTTGAATGAAGGCCTTGACGCTTTCACCGATCTTTCCCTTGCGAATCTTTTCGCCACGCTGCTTGCGCCGCGCGAATTCGTCCCGCGTGAGGGCCTCGCGCAGCACAGCGACCAGAGGGCCATTGCCGGAGAGAAAGACCGCGTGCGTTGGTTGGTCAGCTTCGCGCCTTTGTGTTGCAACGTTCAGACCCACCAGAGTTTTCCCTGCGCCCGGAACACCAGTTACGAAACAGATGAACTTCTGTTTCTTGGCGCGAGCTTCATCCACAAGTTCCTCAATGCGGCGGGATGTGACGCGCAGGTTTTGTGCGCCAGCGTCGAAGCGAGCAATGGCTTCGACTGAGTGCTGTGCATAGAGCGCTCGCGCCGCTTCGACGATCGTCGGTGTGGGCCGATACGAGGCACGTGCCCACGCTTCTGCGTCAAGCGCCGAACCCGCAGCAGCGCTTAATACAGCATCTACCGCTGTTCGCAGGCCCATCGCGTTCGTCAGCACAGGCCGATAGACCTTGTCTGCGTCGGCCTCGAATCTGAGTTTCGCAGGCGCAGATGCCTCGGTGACCACCAGAATGGGAACTATCGAAACATCGTGGCTGGCCGCGTGAAAATTTTTGAGGTCAAGGGCGTAGTCCCACACTTGGTCAATCGCGGCCCGGTCAAACGTTCGCTCGCCAACCTTGAACTCCAAGGCGAAGACAACTGGCCCGACGACAAGAATTACGTCAACACGTCGCCCCATTCGCGGAATGTTAAACTCGAAAAATACCCAGCCGCTCACGCCTGCGATCTGGCTGCTCAGAATCTGGATCTGCGCGAGCCAAGCATCGCGTTGAGTCGGAATTAGCGCGAAGTCGCAGTTGGTGGTTAGCTGTCCGAGGAGACGATCAGCATCTGAGGCGAGGAACTCGGCGATGGATGCTCCATACCAAGCTCGCAACGGGGATGCTGTCTTGCCTGCGCTGGACATGTTCAAGGCGAAGTGTGCCAAGCCGAGGTCAGAAAGTGAAGTCCTGTGAAGTGATTTCGGGATTCGCCGGCGCGGCAACAAGGAAACGGAACCGACGCTGGCAAACATTTTCCGACGCAGTGCATCACCGGCTGACGACGGAATCAGCCCATGTCCGGCAAAGCCGATCTCGTTTTTACAAAAGCTCGGTTGGAGTGTAGGTCGTACCTGGTCCTCACTGCGTTTCCACAAGCCGGGATCGATTTTTCTTTTGGTCGGTTTCCTCTTCTACTTTTCGGCGGCTGACTTTCGCGGCAAACGAGTCTGCGTCCATCGGTGTTCATCCGTGGTTGAAAACAATTTCGATTCCTCACCCCAGCCATGGTTCGAGGAGAAGAGGAAATTACGCCGCCGCCTTCGCCGCTTCCAAATCCGTCCGCCGCTGCGCCATGGATTTGAAAAACTCGTAGCCCTCGCGCAATTGGTCGCCGAGCAACACACCGAGAAGTGTCACCTCATCGTTTCCTCCGTCTCATCGCCCATCTTCGGGCCGCGAAACGTCGTGCCCTTGATTTTGCCGTCTCCGTCGCAATCAGGAAGCTTTGGATCTTTTGTGAGCTGCTGCAATTTTGGGAGTCGACTGCGCTACCGCCGGCTTTCGCGCCGTCGTGTAAACGTGGGCTTGGGCGACTTAATAGACAGCCGTTGACGGTTTCATTGAATGAAAGCAACATGCAGGCATGAGCACGCTCGCAGAGATTGAAAAAGCCGCCGCCGCGCTACCGCCGGAACAAAAGCAGGAACTTATGCTTTTTCTCGGCGCACGCCTGCGGGCCGAGGGCGCGCGCCTGCCCCAACCCCGGAGGTTTTCCCGCGAACAGATTCAATCGTGGATCGCCGAGGATGAAGCGGAGATGCGGCACTTCCGCGAGCTGTCGCCAGTTTCTTCTGTCGCGCGTCGGTGCTGATAAATTTAGAACGCAACGCAGCAGCAAGTGACCGCCGCGCGCATTCTGCTCAGCCGGTGAACAACGCCGGAGAAGCTATACGTTCCTCGCAACCCTGGGCTGATGGATGCAATCCCTTCAGGATTGGCTCAGGCCGGCCAGGTCCCCCGTCTCGGCGCCACGCCCGCGCTACTTTCCGGTGGAAACTAAAGAAACCGTCGAACAAACCATCCGTTCGCCCAAGGAACTGGATGTCTTCTCCATTCAAGTTTCGCTGGCCGCTCCCTATCCCGGAACGGAACTCTACGAACAAGCGCGGCTGAACGGCTGGTTTGTGAAACAGGACAAATCCGATCTGGTCTTAGTCGTCGGGGTTGCAAGACGAAAAACGTAGTCGCTGGCAATCCGATTTCCTTCGAGTTGGCAGGAACGAATCGATCTGTTCCAGCAATTGCCTTGAGTTCTCCTCCTGATTCGATTACGAGGAGGAGCGCGATTTGGCTGGGCGTTGTCTCGCTCGCGCAAGATCGACTCGGAACCTTTATCCATGCCTCCGCCCAATCCAACCGGTGAAATCGAAATCGCCCACGTGCTCTTCATGGATCTCGTCGGCTATTCCCGCGTGCCGATGCACGATCAAATCCGGCTGCTGAACGAGCTGCAAACGATGCTGCGCGGCACGGACGAATTCCGGCGCGCTCACGCAGGCGGGGGCCTGATTCCGCTGCCCACTGGCGACGGCATGGCGCTGGTATTTTTCGGCGATCCCGAATCACCGGTGCGTTGCGCCCTCGAAATGGCGCGAGCAGCGCGCGGATCGGAAATCAAATTGCGCATGGGAATCCATAGCGGCCCGGTCCATCGCGTTCAGGATATCAACGCCAACCTCAACGTTTCCGGCGGAGGCATTAACATCGCCCAGCGCGTCATGGATTGCGGCGATGCCGGGCACATTCTCGTTTCACGCACCGTGGCCGATCTGCTCGATCAACTCGCCGATTGGTCGGATTACTTGCACGACTTCGGATTGGTCGAAGTGAAGCACGGGGAAAAGATTCATCTGTTCAATCTCTGCAAGGAGGATCTCGGCAATCCGCACTTGCCGGAAAAGCTGCGGCCCGGTGCGGTGCAGGATACGCGACGCTGGACGCGATCCGATTTTTCCGGTCCTGAAACCACCACGCACGTGGCGCTCCTTTACAAGCGCAATGCCACACCCGACGCGGAGTTGTTGCAGTTGCTCGAACAACGGCTAGCCGCCTGCGGATTCAAGATTTTCGTCGATCGCCACCTCACCATCGGAGTGGAGTGGGCCAAGGAAATCGAAAAACAAGTGCGCACCGCCGACGCCGTCATCCCGCTGATTTCCGCGGAATCGATGCACAGCGAAATGCTGGCCTACGAAGTCGAAATTGCGCATGACGCCGCCCAGCATCAGAACGGCAAACCGCGTCTCCTGCCAGTGCGAGTGCATTATGCCGGTCCGCTGCCCGAACCGTTGTCGCGCATTCTCGATCCGCTGCAATTTGCGCTGTGGGAAAAGCCAGAGGACAACGAACGCCTCGTTGCCGAATTGACCGCCGCATTGCGTTCCCCGCAAGCCGCCCCGATCCAGCCGCCGCGTCCGAAGCTCGAGCCGGTGGGCGGCGCCGTCCCGCTCGATTCCAAATTCTACGTGGTGCGTCCGACCGACGAGGAGTTCCGCCTGGCCATCACGCGGCAGGACAGCATTGTGCTGGTCAAAGGGGCGCGGCAAATGGGCAAGACCTCGTTGCTGGCGCGCGGATTGCAAGAAGCGCGGTCGTCGGGCGCGAAAGTTGTCCTGACGGATTTTCAGAAACTCAACGCCAGTCATTTGTCTTCGATCGAAAACTTTTTTCAAACGCTGGGGGATTTCCTCGCTGATCAACTCGATCTCGAAGTGTTGCCGGAGGATGTTTGGGATACGCGCCGGAGTCCGAATACGAACTTTGAACGCTATGTTCGCCGGCAGATTCTGGGGACGATTTCGGCGCCCTTGGTCTGGGGCATGGACGAAGTGGACCGTTTGTTCACCTGCAGTTTCGGCAGTGAAGTTTTTGGATTGTTTCGCGCCTGGCACAATGAACGATCGCTCGATCCGACCGGCCCCTGGTCGCGCTTGACGCTGGCCATTGCTTACGCGACCGAAGCGCATCTCTTCATCACGGATATGAACCAGTCGCCGTTCAATGTGGGGACACGATTGACGCTGGAAGATTTTTCTTTCGAGCAGCTGAGTGATTTGAATGCGCGGTACGGTTCGCCCCTGCGGAACAGCAATGAAGTTGCGCGCTTTTACCGGCTGGTCAGCGGATACCCGTACCTGGTGCGGCGGGGATTGCATGAGATGGTCACTCAGGAAATGGATATCACGGGGTTCGAAGCCCAGGCCGATCGCGACGAAGGCATTTTTGGGGATCATCTGCGCCGCATTCTGGTGTTGCTGGCGAAAGATCCGGAATTATGCGAGATCGTTCGCGGCGTGTTGCAGGGCAAACCTTGTCCAATGGCGGAGAGCTTTTATCGGTTGCGCAGCGCTGGTTTGATGGCGGGCAATTCCCAACGCGACGTCCGACCGCGCTGCCAGCTTTACGCCACTTACTTGCAGCGGCATTTGCTGTGAAATCCAGCCGGCCTCGAGCAACGCTGCCACAGGGAATCCGCCTCGATCCGATTCGCGCTACGCCGCTTTGCGCTCCTGCAATTGCAACGCTTGCACGAGTTGATTGCGCGTTTCCAACAGCGTGAAGCCGACAAAATCAGCGCCGGACTGAAGGAAATGGTTCTGTTCCTCCTCGTTCACCGGCGCCGACCAGCGGCCAATCAGGATCTTCAATTCTGGACATGCTTCGCGCAATTTCTTGCAAAGATACCGCGCCGGCATCGACGTTTCCGGAGGCACCGCCGCAATGCAAACGGCCTGGGGCTTTTTGCGTTGAACGGCGGCGATCATCTCCGCGGACAGCTTTTCCGCCGGTTCAATTTCCATCGTCCAGGGAAATCCGCGCAAGGCATGTTTGAGCAAGCCAAGGGCGCTTTCGTTCATGGCATCGTGCACCGGCAGCCCGATCAGATGCACGATTTCATGACCGTCGATATCGGCCATACTGGGTGAATGCCGGGGGCCAGGAGCGCCGGATTTGGCATCGAGTTCATCGAGCAAGAGCTGCAGCGACTCGATCATCCGTTGCTCGTCGGTTTCAGTGAGTTTTTTGCGGTGCCGATCGCGCTTGGCGAAAGCGAGCGCGGGAATGAACAACTCGTCGTAAACCAGTTCGGGCGGATGCGCTTTCAGGAAGTTCCACAGCAATTCGCTCGCTTCATGCGAGTCAATCGCCAGCAGGCGTTGATAAAACACGAGCCGATGTTCCATTACCGGCTCATCGCTCATCAGCACATTCACGAATTCAAGACCGGGAACATGTTTGGCCAGCACGACGAGGCAAACGGTCATGGGAGTGGCGAGCACGAGACCGATGGGACCCCAAAGCCAGGTCCAAAACGCGATGCAAATGAGGAGCGGCACTTCCGCCACACCTGCGCTATGACCATAAAGGAGCGGTTCCATAATCAGGTTGCTCCAGGTCTCGATGACGAGAAAGAAGCCGAGGACGATGAGGAAATGCGTCCAGCCGGGAAAAATGGCCAGGCTCAGTAAAATGGGCAGCACGCCTCCGAGCAGTGGTCCCAGGTAAGGAATGAAGCGCGCCAGGGCCGCGAAGAATCCCCACAGCAACGCGTATGGCAGACCAATCACATACAGCCCAACGGTCATGGCCAAACCGTAGGACGCATTGATCAACGATTGCATGAGCAAATACCGGCTGATGCGCGCGCCGGCTTCATCGAGCGCTTTGGTGGTCGTGGTCAACCGCCCATAACCGATGAGGCGGATCAACCGATTGCGCAGTTCCTGCATGCGCAACAGCATAAAAATCACGAGCACGATCACGAGTCCGGCCCCACCGGAAAGGGTGAGGATTGGTCCCACGGCCGAGGGCAAAATCTTGCCCAGCGTGTTTTCTCCTTGCACGACGACCGGCACGGGCGGGGCTTCGGCAGGCGCCGGCGCCGATGGATCCGTTTCGGCGGGCGCAGCGGTGCGTTGCTTGTCGCGATGAATTTCGCCGATCAATTCCTGAACAGTCCGTTGAAAGCGGTCGAGGGGAGTTCCTTTGCCAAGGTGCCTGAGATCCGTGATTTTGGCGCGCAGGTTTTCTTTATACGCGGGCAATTCGTCAGCGAGCTGGGTTAATTGATTGCCCATCGCCCAGGTGATGCCGCCGAGCAGCGCGCTGACGAGAATGACCACGAGCAGAACGGCGGGGGCGCGGCCGATGCCACGGCGATGAAGGCTTTCGACGATCGGATTCAGCAGGAATGTGAAAAGGATGGATAGCGCGAGGGGAATGAAGAGCGGACGTCCCCAATAGAGCATGGCCACGATCAGGGCGAAGGCGCCCAGCCCGATCAACGAAGACAGCTTGCGCCCGGTGATTTCCATGCGGCGAGCTCAGGCGAGTGGTGATCATCGGCATCACGATCCGTCAGAGCGGTGGCGCCGTGCGAGCAGCTGAGCCGAGCGCGATAGAGCAGCCAAAGATTCCGGCCGTACAAGACCGGCAAAAAGACAACACCGCAAATTAATGGAGCGCTATCGAGATGCAGGCAGTAGAGCAGATTCAACACGCTCCCCCAAAAACTGAGATGCCAAAAAAACGGGGGAACGACAATTTCGCGCCGGCGTTCCGAGGCGATCCACTGAAAGACGAAACGTGAACCGAAAAGAAAATTTCCAGTGAACCCAACGATCGTCCACCAACCCGATTGCGCGTAAAGCCAGGCCGCATGGGCGTCGAGCAAGGGTCTGAGAAAATGGGTCTCCATACGATCGGTTCAGTTCGAAAGCTGCCCCGGGTTTCCATCGGCGCCGAGATGATGCGGCAGGTTGTGCCCAGGATTCGAGACATGGAGCTGAATGGGGACACCGGAACGAAATATGATCCTCGAGTGCATTCCACGATCAGCATGATCGAGGAAGCTTTCGCACGCAATCAGGGCGCTTCCTTGAAAGTGAGGCCGTGCAATTGATCAGTCTGGCTCAGGGAAAATCCTCACCATTCGCATCCCGCCTCTCCGGCCACGCGCAACTCTACGCCGCTTGTGGAGCGGGGGCAGGTTTGGCTTCACTGCGCCGCATCAAGAGGTGATCGAGCGACCAGCGGCCGGCGCCGAAGATCGCCATGAGCACGAGGAGGAACAGCACCAGCATGGAGAATTCGAGATTTTGCCGATACTCGATCTGCATCATGCGCGGCATGTAGAGATAAAAAATCGCCCCGAGCACGACCGGAATCTGGAGGATGGCCGCGAAGCGTGTGAGCAGTCCAAGCGCGAGCAGAATGCCGCCGGCGATATGGGCCGGGATGATGATGTGAGCCGCGGCGGCGGGAGCGAACCACAAGTTGTCCACCTGATCCATGAGGCCGATCAGATACTCGCGGTTGAACATGAATGAGACGCCTTTGAAGAACAAACCGACCCCGAGATAAATGCGCACGAGGTCCATGAAGACATCCCCATGAGTTCTCATCCACTCCTTGCATTGATTCAGATTGGTCATTGGATCCTTTCCACCGGACGATTGAAACGCCCGGTTTACAAGTTATCCGTGCCATCAGCCGGAACTGAATGAGCACGGTCGGTTGAACAGTCTGGCTCACTTTAGGCAAACTGCTTCGAGAAATCAACCGGACTTTGGCCCTGGTGGCCCTGATGGCCGTGATGCTGGCTCTGGCTCACCATCGACTCAGCGGCGTGAATCCATGGCGAAATTCGAAAGCGGATGTTTTCGCTGAGAGTATCCCAAATTTCTTTCGTGCCTTCGCGGGTGGGCTTTGCCGGCTAGATTCCCAATGAGATTCCGTCCCAAAGCCCAGGGTCGCGAGGCACGAGCTATCCTGGGAAGAGGTACGAAGAAAATCACAACCCCAACGGGGTTGCGGCCATTCCGTTCTTGCTCGTCGCGCGACATTCGCCGCAACCGCGTCGCGGTTGAATTCGGTTCGATTCGTAACCCAAGGTAGCCTCGCAGGCTCGGCAACCTTGGGCTGGAGGACGCAATCCCGTTGGGATTGCTGCGGCTCAAAGCGCCGCGGTCCGGAGCGCGAAAATTCTCCAAAGACCTGTTCACCTTCCCTGGTCGAAAACTTTGTCGAAACAGATCAACCGACAAAGTTTGGTCCGAAGTTTTCAACAAAGGTGTGTTCACAAAATGTCCAAACTTCACGGCGCTCTTTGCCCGCCAAAGAAACTCGCTCCCAGTTTGTTGAACTTCCGTGATTGTCCCAATGCGCCCCATCGGCTGTTCGAAGAAAATTGATTTGCTGACGGAGCGCGCGAATGAATACTTTCGAGTGTTCGGACGTACCATTCCGGTCCTCCGGAACACGAAGACAAACTCTCATGCCGACTCGAATGGCGCATCGTTACCTCTTGGGAATGTTCGTCGGATGGACTTTGCTTTCCTCGGGAGCGGAAACAGTTCTGGAAAACCGGCCGCCTTCCGCGCCGGAATTCGAAATCCCGGAGGCGGCGCGCCGCCATTGGGCTTTTCAACCGGTGCGTCGTGTCGAGCCGCCCTCCGTGAAAAACAAACGCTGGATCCGCTCGCCGGTGGACCGATTTATCCTCGCCGCCCTCGAACGCGAAGGCGTTTCTCCAGCGCCCGCCGCCACTCGCGAAACATTGATTCGCCGGGCCAGCTTCGATCTCATTGGCCTGCCTCCAACTCTGGAAGAGATCGACGCCTTTGTGAACGATCGTTCGCCCGACGCCTGGGTTCGACTTATCGATCGCTTACTGGCATCGCCGCATTATGGAGAACGCTGGGGGCGCCACTGGCTCGATGTCGCGCGATTTGCCGAGACGGACGGCTTTGAACTTGATGCCGTGCGGCCGCATGCCTGGCGTTATCGCGATTACGTCATCGACTCGTTCAATCGGGACAAGCCTTACGACCGCTTCATCCGCGAGCAACTGGCCGGAGATGAATTCTTTCCCGAGCAGCCGGATGCGTTGATGGCCACGGCATTTAATTTGTTGGGACCGGACATGGTGGACAGCGCCGATCAAATCCAGCGCCGGTTGAATCGCCTCAACGACATGACAGACACGGCGGCCTCGGCTTTTCTGGGGCTGACCCTTGGTTGCGCGCGTTGTCATGATCACAAGTTCGAGCCATTGACCCAGGCGGATTATTTCAGTTTTCAG
>JBFMDG010000154.1:0-12045 GCA_040754135.1 Verrucomicrobiota bacterium | reverse complement strand
ACAACCCCCACAAGATACTGAACCAGGACGTGGCTGGCCAGTGTTTGGCTGGCCCGCCACTTTTGGATGACTCGAAACTATCGCGCCAGGCGGAAAAAGGCCGCCACGCCATCGACAGGAACCGTCGCGCTGCTGGAACCATTCGAGCCGGCGACCTCCTGCCAACTTGGGTTGGTGAGGGAAGAGGTCTTTTCCAGCTTCAAACCGGGCTGACCGGTCCAGGAAATGACCAGATTGTTTCCGCTCAAGCTGACGCTGGAGATTTTCGGACGGAGTGAGGCTCGCGCCAAATCCACACCCGATTGACCCGAGCTGTAGATCGCGGCCACTTCCTCGGCCGCCAAGGCGCGTCTCCAAATGCCCACATCGTCAATCAAGGCATCAATTGGGCTGCCATAACTGCCCGTGCCATCCTGCCCAATGTTCGTGGCGAATCCCGCCGGCGTATCGACAGAATCCAAGCCGTCGGCAATGCGTCGCGTGTCCACACGGACGCCATCGACGTAAGTGGTTGCATCTCCAGATTGGACAAAAACGACCGTGACGTGATGCCAATTGGAATCACTGAAGGTGCCTCCTGGCCCATCGTAATCTTTGCGAGTTCGTCCTCCAGGCGTTCCATCGGCAATATTCCATTGCAAACGACCGTCGCCGTCCGTGGCAAGAACCCAACCCTGATTGCCGCCGCTGTCCCAGTCTTTATTCGAGAGGAACGCTGGATCGCCGCTCCAACTGTTCAACTTCGCCCAGAAAGCAACGGAGAAGTCCTGGTCCGTGCCAAAGTTCAAGGCAGCCGGCGCACCCAACGTAACGAAGTTGAACGTGCTTGTTTCGGCTTTCGTGCTCACTTGAACCGCGTTCGAACCGACTTTGCCGGCAACCAACGGAGTCGTGCCATTGGCGGTTCCATGATTGTTGTGGCCTGAAGAATCTTTCAGATCGCTATCAAACTTCAGGTGGGCTACGAGGCCGTCCGTGACATGGGGCTGAGTGATATTCACACCGGCCTGGCCTTTCCGATAAACGGAAACTACCTCCGCCCCGGTCAATGCTCGGCGCCAGATGCCAAGATCATCGATCAAAGCGTCGATCGAACTGCTGTAACTTCCCGTGCCGTCCTGCCCGATATTGGTGGCAAAACCGGCCGGAGTATCGACCGAATCCAAGCCTTCCGCAATCGCCCGCGTGTCCACAAGAACGCCATCGACATAGGTCATGGCGTTTCCAGATTGCACAAAGACCACAGTGATGTGATGCCAGTTGGAATCGCTGAATGTTCCGCCCGGGCCGTCGTAATCTTTGCGCGTCCGCCCGCCCGGTGTTCCATCGGCAATGTTCCATTGCAGTCGGCCGTCGCCGTCCGTGGCGATGACCCAGCCTTGGTTGCCGCCGCTGTCCCAATCTTTGTTGGAAACAAAGGAAGGATCGCCGCTCCAGCTATTGAGTTTGGCCCAGAAGGCCACCGTGAAATCGGTGTCCGTCCCAAAATTCAGATCCGCCGGCGCGCCTAACGAAACGTAATTGAAGCTGCTCGTGTCCGCCCGGGTGGAGACTTTCACCGCGTTCGCTCCAACTTTGCCCGGCGCCAAAGGAGTGCTGCCATTGGCCGTGCCGTGGTTATTGCGGCCAGAGGCATCCTGCAGATTGGAATCGAATGTGAGGTGAACCACCAATCCCGTTTCCAATCCCGCGGGAGGTTGCACCAGCAGAACCGCGCCGGCGCTCGTTTTCGAACCCGCCATATTTGATACCTCAACCGAGTAGGTGCCCGAGTCGGATTCCTTGGCGCTGCTAATGACATAGCTCGCACTGTTCGCTCCCGGAATCGGCGCACCGCCCTTCAGCCATTGATAGAGCAACGGCGCGGTGCCCGATGCGGTCACAGTGAGCGTGACCGATTCACCGACGACCACAGTTTTGCCCTGTGGATCCGCAGAGATTTGAACTTCTTTGACGCTGTTTGCCAGGTCCGTCCCGCCAACTCCCGCCTGGTAAATTGCCGCTGCTTCATGGGAGGTGAGCGCACGACGCCAGATGCCCAGGTCGTCGATGCTGGCATCATTGAAATGCGGCCCATACGTGCCAGTGCCGTCCTGGCCGATATTCGTCGCAAAACCTTCAGGCGTATCCAAATTGTTCAGGTTCGCTCCGATGAAAGTCGCGGTTCCCAGGACGCCGTCCACGTAAATGCGGGCGTATCCAGTCCGCTCGAATGCGTAAACCACATGGTGCCATTCGCGATCGTTCAAAGTGCCGGGCGGTCCGGTCGCGTCTTTACGCGTTCCAGGCGGTCCGGCGATATTCCATCGAAATGCTCCGCTGTCGTCCGTGAACATGACGTGGCCCGGATTGCTGCCGGAATTCCAGTTTTTATTGCCAATCAAGGAGGGATCGCCATCAAGCGAAATTACTTTCGTCCAAAATGCGATGGTGAAATCGGTGGTGGTGCCGAAATTCAAGTCGGCCGGCACTCCCAGCGTCACGTAATCTGCGCCCGAGGGAATTTGCACGGCGCTGGGGCCGATTTTTCCTGCGGCGAACGCCGGGATGCCGAAGGCTTCGCCATGATTGGCGCGCCCGCTCGAATCCTGAAAATTGTCGTCGAACTTCAAATGCGTGACCAGATCTTTGCCGATCGGGTTGGCCAACACTTTCAGATTGGCTTTTGAACTGGTGACGCTATCGGCCACGTTGCTCACCACGACGTCATAATCCCCGGCTTGATTGAACTGAACGTTGTTCAAAGTCAGCGAAGTGCCATTGGCGCCCGGGATGTTTTGCTCGTTGAAACGCCACTGATAATTCAACGGCTCGGTTCCGGAGGCCACCACTCTGAAAGTGACATTGCCTCCCAAAGAAGCGATTTCGGGCAAAGGATGCGAGGCAATGATCGGAGCGACGGCGCCGCCATTGAGTTCGATGTTGTCCACAGCCCACCACCAATCATTTTCGGCTTTGATGAGACCGAATTTGAGCACGACCGAGTTCGCGCCCGCGGGATTGTTGATGTTGATCACGACCGTTTCGTTCGGGTTGTCATCGTGGAAGAAAGCATCCCCCGGCGACGAATCCCACCGCATGATTTCAATTTCCGGTCCGCCATCGAAGGAAGCGGTGATGACGGCCGTCTGGTCGTTGTCGAGTTCGGCGCGGTCGTCGCAACATTCATCCCGCCAACTCGATTCGAACTTCAGAAACATGGTGCCCGCCGGAATGCCCGCGACGGAAATGGACGGCGTGGTCATAATGGCGTTGTAGAGGCCGATTTCGTGGCCGACATCATCCCATTCGTCCGGATCCGCGATGGCGACAGTGCCGCTGGCTTTCAGGAATTCAGTCCGCCGTTGATCCCCCGCGGTACTGGCCCACCAATCCCGATTGGCAAAGCCCCAACCGGCCCATTCGGTCACTCCGTCCGTGGTCTGATCGAGATAGCCCGGCACACCGGTATCGTCCACGGTCCAGCCTGCGGGCGGAGTATCTGTCCACACCATCTCTCCCGCCAAACCCTCATCGACATTCGGCCCCAGCACGACGCTCTCGAAATCTTCGTAGAAAATGGCGGCTGTGAATGCGTGGTTGAAGGTTTTGCTGCCCGCCAGACTATCGTTGTAAGTCAGTTCAAGCGTGTGTTTCGATCCCGGTGCAAAGGGCGGCGAGTTTGCTTTGCGAACCGTGATCAAGCCTCCGGCACGCGTAATCTGCGGCGCAGTCACGGCCACACCATCGAGCTTGAGCACGATTGAATTGTCCGGAATCACGGCGTCGCCTTGAAAAATGATGGCGCCGATATCGGTATTCCGATTGGCGATGGTTCCGCGCGGAATCCAGCTTTCAACGAAAGAGGGGATGGGCGGAATGGCCTGGGGAATGCCCGCGGCCGAAGGCCCGCCAAAAGCCTGCATCTGGGGTGAACTGAGCGCCACATCTCGAAGTTGGATGCTGTTCACATATCCGACCGCCACTTCGCCATCATCATCGTTAAACAATTCCGCGGAACTTCCCGGCGCCAGTGACCATCGGCCATCGAGGGCGGGAGTGGCGCCGCTTTTTGCCGATTGGCTGCCAACAAGAACGCCGTTGATGTATTTTCGAATAATTCCTTTGCTGGCTTCGACCACAAACCCAATGCGGTACCACGTGTTCGCACTCACTTGCCCGTGATATTGGCCGGAGATGCCAATCCCATTGCCGGGGTTCACGAAAAAGTCGGCGTCCGGCGCGAGAAATCGTCCGTCGGTTTCCATAAGCGCGCGCCATTTGGCGTCGGACTCCGCAGGAAAAAGGATGTCGAACATGATTGTCCAATCGTTGACCAGGCTGCCTTCGCCATTCGGGTTGGCGGGCGTGGGCATGCTAAAACCCATCGGGGTGGTCGAGGCCGGAAATCGCATGACCTTGGCCGGAGTGCCACCGATATCCGGAATGCCCAGTGCCGTGGTCGTGCCGAATTGGGTCGCCAGTTCGGTCGCCCCGCCCTGCCCGTCGGTGTATTGCAAATCCGCGCCGACGGTGGCGGCGAGATTGCCGTTTTCAAAATCCCATTGCCCGGTAGGTTGTGCCGAAGCGACGGGGTGGAAGAGGATCAGCGCCAGGATCGATGTGATCAGGAGGCCGAGTCTGAGTGGTAGTTTGTTCATAGGTTGTTATTTGAGGTTCAGCTTCAAAATGGAATGAAAAGCATGGTGACGCGCATGTGGATTATTTGGATTATTTGCCCGCACGGCGCATTTGCAGGAATTGCGCGGCTTGTTGATTGCCTTCAGCCGCGGCTTGAAGCAATCGGGCATTGACGCTGGCCATGGTTTTTGCGGCGGCGGCTTTTTGTTCCGGAGTGAGTCCCTCTTTACCGGCCAGCGTTTCGAGCTGCAAATAGGCTTTGACGTGATCGCTGGTATTGATGGCGGCGATGGCTTCATTTGCCAACGTCTGGACTTCGCCATTCGATTCTTTGAAAGCCTGTTCGAGTTTGGGTTTGACCTCTTCGACCTGGGCGGGCTGAGGAGGCTCATTGCCGCAACCGATCAGGAGACTCATCGAGGCAATGCCAACCGCGCACAATCCAACAGATTTAAACATAGAATTTCGGAGACTAGAACTTGGGGTTTTCCAGGGGAGTATCACCGGTGTACCAACGGTAATCGACCCCTTTGGTGAATGAAGTGAAACCGATGGAAGAGACGTTTCCGGGAACCCACAACGTGTTGCAGCGGCGGTTGTGTCGGTACCATTCCCATTCGAAGGCATAATCGTTGTAGTAACCCGAGGAAAGACTGCTCACGCCTTTGCGCCATTGGGTGAGAATCGAGCTCTTCCCTGGGAATAAGCCGAGGCTGTCGTCTTCTCCTTCCATGCGTTGTTCCGCGGCGTCCTGCGCGTAAATGGTGGTTTGGGGGCTTTTCAAGGAAGTGATCTTGAGCGGGCCGCGAACGTTCGAGTCGTAGGGCGTGATCACGTAACGGTTCGCGCCATAGGTCGAGTTCAACCAGAATTCGCGCGGGTACCGCAAATTTTCCTCGCGCCATTCATCGACGATTTTTGCGGTCGGACAGCGAAAGACTTCTTTGGCGCCGCCAAAATAGCGGATGTAAGCCACGCCCCAATAGGCGAGCGAATCTGTGGGCGGAAGCAATGCGCTGACGCGCGGGTTGGCCGTCCACTGACCATGATTCGGAACGGACCCGCCGACGTGATGGAGCGAGTCGTTTTGATCATCGGCGTACATGGTGGTGCCGATGCTGATTTGCCGGAGGTTGCTCATGCATCGGGCGCTTCGGCCTTTTTCTTTCGCTTTACTCAAGGCAGGCAGAAGCATGCTGGCGAGGATGGCAATGATGGCGATCACGACCAGGAGTTCGATGAGGGTAAATCCAGACCGAATCGCGCCATGCAGAGCGGGATTGCCTTGAGTTCCTTTTTTTGTTCGACGTGTTGTTTTCAATTTGAACAAGTTATTCACGCTGAGCACCCGGAGATTCCCGGAATAAACCGGGAATGGTTAACCCTACTGCTTGGATATGACGCTCCCCCCCAAAAGTTGTCAACAGGGAATTCCGCGCCTAAACCCCGCGCCATTCGGCGACCACTTTGCGCGCGATGACCCGGGCCAAACGGCTGAAACTCGCAGGTTTACAGTGGATTTCTCGCGAGTTCCACATCCGGCGTCATGACCGGCCAACGGCCATTCGCACTAGGCCCTGTCGCCTAAATTGGTGACAGCAATCCTGTTCAGAAACGTCAATCCTGTTCAGAAACGTCAATCCTGTTCCGCACTACCAGCGTCCTTCCTTCCCCCGATGCCTTATCACGTAATCCGATCGTTTTTCAGGATCGTAACCGGGCCTTGTCACGGACAAAGAGCGGAAGGGTTACAGTCATGTGATTTCCGATTCCATTTTTTCTTCGGCGGGGAGAGGTTCTCAAATTTCAAATTCTTTTGCAGAAGAGAAGGGAGACAACCCGGGCGCAGGCGTTAACATGGGACAGTGACCTTACCCCAGTGCGTGTCCAGCCTGCATAGCACTTTTCCGAAGGCGTTCGGCTGTGGCGGTCCGAACTCCCGGGCATTGCGGCGCGCCTTCACGCTGATCGAACTCCTGGTCGTGATCGCCATTATTGCCATTCTCGCCGGCATGCTGCTCCCGGCCCTGGGCAAAGCCAAATCCAAAGCCCATGCCATTGCCTGCCTCAATAACACCAAACAATTGATGGTCGCCTGGCTGATGTACTCCGGCGATTACGATGAAAGGCTTATCGGCAATCCTGGCAGCGGCGCATGGGTGGGTGGCGCCCTCGATTGGACGGCACACCCGGATAATACCAACTCGGCCATTCTCATCGACCCCGAGCGGTCTCGTATCGCCCCTTACCTGAAATCCGTCGGCGTCTTCAAATGCCCCGCGGACAAATACCGTGGGCCAGCCAGTCCCGGGCAGCGCATTCGGAGTCTGGCTATGAACGCCGCGCTCGGAGGGAGCTTGACGACGCCGAATCAAATTCCTGATCGCGAGTATTTCTCCGCCACCAAGACGAGCCAGTTAACGAAACCGGGCCCGGCGCTGGTTTGGGTGACTTTGGATGAACACCCGGACAGCATTAATGACGGCGCGTTCCATGTCCTGGCCGGGCTGACCAAAGCCACTGCCCAATGGCGCGATTTGCCCGCCAGTTATCACAATGGCGCGTGCGGGTTTTCCTATGCCGATGGCCATTCCGAAATGAAAAAGTGGCTCGATCCGCGCACCATCCAACCCGTGCAGTTCAAGGAATGGAAAAACTTCTCCGTGCGCGGCAGCGTCGATTACGAATGGATCAACGACCGCTTGCCTTATCGATGATCCCAAACCACATCCCACCACCAAGTCCAAATCTGCGGCTTATCCCCTGCCCTTTGATTAAATCCTCGGTATGAATCCTAAATGCCAATCGTCCATGCCACGCAGTCATCCGCTAACGAACGCTGCGCAATTCGGCTGTGGCAAAAATGCTTGCGAGGCATCACCAACTTCACCGACCGATGCGGATCAAAAAAACGGGTCAGAGAGGTCAGAGAACTCCTCCGCGTTTCACTGGTTCATTACGCAAAGGATTTCGCAGGCCGTATTCCGCCATCTGCGCGAGCCCATCAGTTTCGTGTGCCTGGTATTTATTCTGTCCCTCCCAGCGCCAAGCCTCGCCCAAACCGTCGAGATTCATCCGCTGCAAAATTCTATTGTTGTCGGCGCCGAGGTCGATTATGCCGGCTACAATTTCCTCATCCAGTTTCAGGTTGTCGCCACCGGCGTCAGCGCAAGCGCTCCACTGAATCTGGCTGTTTCAGGCGCACCGGCCGGAGTCACGACGGCGCTCAGCGCATCATCGATTACGGTCGAAGGCACGACCACCGTGACCCTCACCAACACGGTGGCGAAAGTGTCGAAGGGCATTTATCCACTGACCATTTCCGCCTCGGGAGCGGCCACAGCCACAGCCATCATCACGCTTTCAGCCGGTCCCCTCTGGACGGGCAGCGGTCCGAGTTCCACTTGGTCCCTCCCCGCCAACTGGAGCACCGGCTCGATCCCCACTTTGGAGGATGATGTCAAAATCGAAGAGCCCTCCGGACGAACCATCGGGCTCGACGACGATTTCACGATCGGTTCGTTGAGTTTTCTGCCACTTAACAACAACATCGATGATGTCACTTTGAATCTCGGCTCGCATGTGCTGACGATCAGCGGTCCGCGCGGCTTTTACATGGGCTCGGAACTTCCCGAAGACCGGCCGCGCTTGACCGTCAGTGGCACGGGCATGCTCGTGGTGACGAACGAATCGGCTCCCTTTGTGCAGAACAATCTCACCGGTGGCGGCAATCAAGGGCAATTGCTCATGAACAATTTGAACACCTTTATCGCGCACGTTGATCGTTTTGGGATTGGCGACGCCAGCTTGAGCGACCGTGGCGGGCGGGCCGCGCAGCGCACGCTCACCCGTTTGGCGAAGACGAATATTGTGCGCGCAGCTTATCGAAGTGAATATTTCACGCCGGATTTCGACACCGCCATTCAGCTGTTCAAAAATCAACCGTTCAATAACGGGCAATCGTTCGAATTAAATCTCGGGATTTGGAACGAATTTTACGCCGACAGCTTCGGGATCGCTATGGGACGCGCGGGCAGCGATAACAATCTGGTGCGCTTCAATCCTTCATTGACCGGCTCGGGGCCGAAACCGTTCGCGCGCTTTCGCAACACCGATGGCCAGGGGCCGATGACATTTCTGGCGATCGGCGTGGATACCGGCGAGCAGGAAGTCAGCAGCAGCAATCGCGGCCGGCTCGATTTGCGCGGAGGCACGGTGGACATGCAGGTGGACACCGTCTGGCTCGGGGTCAATCGTTCGAACGTGACCCTGAATGCGAATGCCTCGATCCGCGGGCGTTTGCTGTTTGATGCCGGAACGATCGAAGCCAGCGTGATTCGCGCCGGTTACCAACGTTTCATTGGCGATGCCAAGTGCGAAGGTTATTTGCAAGTGGATGGGACTGGATTGCTCATCGTAAAGGATTATCTCGAATTGGGTTTTGGGGCGGGGGACGAAACACCGGGATTTGTCTCGCAAGGATTCGGTGAGATCAACATGACCGGCGGCACCATTCAGGCCAACAAAATCACCATCGGCAGCGCCCTCACGTTGAACAACGCGATCACTCTGCAAAGCGGCGCCAAACTGGTGCTGAGCAATGCGCTCGCGTCGGCCGAGCTGCCCTTGCAAACGCTCACCATGAACGATTCAAAACTGGTGCTGCATGTGGACGCGGCCCGCACCGCGCCGTATGTGTTTGTGCGTAACCTTGTGACCGGCGGCGCAGGCAATACCGTGGAAATTGCGTCACTGGCGAATGCCACATCGTTTCCGCTTCAGGTCGCGCTCATTTCCTACGAGAGCGCTTCACCAAACATGGTCGTTCAATTACCTCCAGGCCTCTTTGGCTTCGTCGTCAACAACACCGCCAACAAAACCATCGACGCGGTCATCTCAACTCAGGAACCCGCCTCGCTCATTTGGGATGGGACCATCGATGGCCATTGGGATACGATCACAGCAAACTGGCGCAACGGATCTTCCGCCCGTTTTTCAGAGGGCGATTTCGTGACCTTCGATGACTCGGCAACAGGCCCCACCACCGTGACTGTGATTGGCGCCGTTCTTCCCGGGCAGTCGGCAACCAAGCCCGGGACGACTGTGAACAATTCCACGAAGAATTACACGTTGACCGGCGGCATCATCACCGGAACCGGCCGCACGGTAAAAGAGGGCTCTGGCTCGCTCACGATCGATTTGGAAAGCCGCCCTCCAATCGCCGTCAACGCCGGCACTGTCCACATCACCGCCAAGGGCGCCGTCGGTCAAGCCACTGTCGCCGCCGGCGCGGCATTGCAATCCGATGGGACGATCAATGGCGGTCTCACGTCAGCCGGGAGCGCGGCCAATCGCGGCGCTATCAACGGCCCCGTCACCATCACCAGCGGCGGGTTCGTTAACTCTGGCACGATCACCACTGCTCCCGGCACATTGACGATCGGCGGCGGTTTGCAGTGGACCAATCTTGCCGCGGGCCTGCTTACAGTCACAGCAGTTGGCGGCAATAACTGGTCGATTCCCGCCGGCGCTGCATTGGCCAACTTCGGCCGCATTGAAAACGTCAATGGCCGACTCAATGTCAATTCTGGCGCAACCTTGTTCGGGACGGGAATCGTTACCGACAACACCGGCGATATCAATGGCAACAATGGCCGGCTGGCCATTAATGGCGGCGGAACTTTCTCGCCAGGTTCCGCGCCGACCCACTCCATCGGCACGTTCACCGTCGAAGGCCGCCTGGATCTGAATCAAAATGCGCGCCTGCTCATCGAGGTCGATCTCGATCACCCGGCCAAAAATGATGTCGTGGCCGTGGACAAATGGTCGAACATCCGCGGCATCATTGTCATGACCAACATCGGCACTGCGCCATTTGCCATCGGGCAAAGTTTCTTGATCGTGAGCAACAATTTCGGCCTGGTGAACACACCCGAAACTGCCAACCTCGATTACGTTTTCGAGCCCGCTTCACCCGGACCCGGTCTGCAATGGGACGACAGCAAATTGATCCTGGAAGGCATTGTCAGCATTGTCAAAGCGCCCATCAATCCCACGCCTCCCGCAATCCGCGCGGCGCGTTCGGGAAACTCGATCACTGTTTCGTGGCCGGCCACTCATGTTGGTTGGCAATTGCAAGAACAGACAGGAAATCTGGCCGGAGGCATCAGCCGCAATCCGGCGGATTGGACGGTCGTCGCTGGATCAGAAACGCAAAATCAAGCCACCATACCGATAGAACCGGGAAAGCCAGCGGCATTCTTTCGCCTCTTGCTGCCTCCCTGATTCACGCTCTGCCACGCGATGCCAAAACCAACTCCCTCGCATTTGCCTTACCTTGATTGGCTTCTCGCATTTGGCCTGCTGACGAGTTCACAGGCCGCTGCGTTGAAAGTGGACCTGAGCCGTTCCGGACGGAACGACACGGCCGCACCGCGTTTTGTCGAATGGCAATTCGATCCGGCTCAGCCCAGGAAAACGTTTGGTGAAATCACCGTCACCCTCCGCGCCCATGGCCAGACTGGCCGCCCAGTCGAAGGAGGTTTGTACAAGTTTGGCATCGATCACGGCGCGCGCGTCGCTTGCGATGGCCTTTTCATGGATGGCGGCGGAGGATTGGAACTCGTATTCACCGGTCTCACGCCCGGGCGGCATAGCATCGCAACATTTCATAATTGGCTGTGGGACGAAAAAACTCCCGCGGGTGCGATGGACCTTTTCGTCAATGGCCGGCGCGAGTTGGCCCAGATCCAATCGAGTGTTCAGGTGACGCACGATGACGACATGGCCAGCGCTTTCGTTGAATTCGAAGCGAAGGCGGGGGAAGAGGTGGTTTTGTGTTTCACCTCGAACGGAGCGGCCGCAGCGCGGCGCGTGGTCCTCAATGGATTCGAGCTTGATGGCGCCGATCCTCGTTGGCGCGCCAAGAAACCATCGCCTGCGGATGGGGACGAGCATGTGGACGGTGATCGCGGCGCGGCGGATTTGAGTTGGACCGCACCGACGGGGGCGGTGTCGCACCATGTTTATTTCGGAACGAATGCGCAAGCGGTGGGGCGCGCCAGCACCACTTCGGAGGAATACAAAGGCCGGCAAGCAGCCCCGCGATTTCACGCTTCGGGTTTGAATCACTTCGACACCTATTTTTGGCGCGTCGATGAAGCGTTGGCTGGCGGCGCGGTGATCCGGGGCGAGGTTTGGCGCTTCCGCACGCGGCATCTCGCTTTTCCAACTGCCGAAGGTTATGGCCGCTTTGCGCGCGGGGGTCGTGGCGGACGCGTGATTGCGGTCACGAATCTGAACGACAGCGGGCCCGGAAGCTTGCGCGCAGCGATCGAGGCGGAAGGTCCGCGAACGGTGGTTTTCAATGTATCGGGTCTGATCACGCTGGAATCGAAATTGATCATCAAAAATCCCTACCTCACC
>JBFMDG010000153.1:0-12057 GCA_040754135.1 Verrucomicrobiota bacterium | reverse complement strand
AATGATCCGAGCGGAAGGATATTTGCCCGCCAGTTCTCCTGTTTTTCCTCCCAATGGCTGGCACCAGTATGATTTTGAGCTGCACAAAGGAGACGGCCTCGAGGCCGTGGTTCAACGGTCGGACGGCAAGCCTGCGGTTGGTGCTTATGTGGCAACTCCTGAAGCAGGCTACCTGGTCCTGACCCGCACAAATTTGCAAACGCATTCATCTCCTGCCGAATGGATCACCCGAACAGATGACCGTGGCCGATTCAAGCTGCCGGCCCTGATCCCGTCGCCCAGTGTGGTCGTCGCGCACGAGCAAGGCTTCGCGTCCGCCAGCAGCGAACAGCTTCGTGGCAATCCCGTCTTGCGCCTCATGCCCTGGGGGCGTGTTGAAGGAGTGATAAAAGCCGGCAGTCGCGTTTGGGCCAATGAGGAGGTTCTGCTTGTCCCTGAACGTATCGGGCCAGGCTCAGTCAATTACGATTTTTACGCCTACACACTGCGGAGCGATCCGCAAGGAAAGTTCGCCGTTGATCGTTTGATCCCGGGCAGGGCGCAGCTTGTCCGATTGATCCCGATGAAAGACGGAGGCTGGATGCATAGCCATGCGTTTCCGTTCACCGTCAAAACGGGGGAGGTGACGCACGTCACATTTGGCGGAGTGGGCCGGCCTGTCGTCGCCCGATTTGTATTGTCAGATCGGGCGCGCCAGGTGGATTGGAATTCGAGCGAGCGCAGATTCGCCACCGTATTGCCAACTCCGCCCAAGCAATACAAAACCCAGGAGGAGTGGAAGGCCTGGAACAGTTCTCCGCAAATGAAGGCAGCCCGCCGCAGTCACCGTTATTACGGTTTCATCATCCAGCCGGACGGAACGATGCGCATGGAAAATATCCTCCCGGGCACCTACGAGTTGAGTGTCACAATCTCAGAACCAAAGGACGAAAGCGGCAATTTCGGACCGGCCATCGGTTCGATCAAAAGAGAAGTGGTCATTCCGCAATCTCCAGAAGCTTTCTCGGATGAGCCGGTGGATCTTGGTGAATTGGTCGTCAACGTCCGTGCGGATCTCAAGCCGGGCGATCCAGCACCTGAACTGGAGGGGAGAACATTCGAGGACAAACCGGTGAAACTTTCCGACTTCCGAGGCAAACTCGTTCTACTCGATTTTCGAACGGTTTGGCCCATCGCTTACCGCGCTCAATTGCCGCAGCTCAAACAAATCGCCGAGGCATTGAGGACCCGGGATGCTTTCGCCCTCGTCACGGTCAGTTTGGATCAGAACAAAGCCGAGGCTGAAGAATTCTCCAAAAAGCATGACATGACCTGGACACAAATCTATGCCGGGCCATGGAGTGAAACGCCCATCCCCATCGATTCGGAATTCAGCAAGTGCCGGCACGGTTTCTCATCAGCCCCGACGGAAAAATTCTAGCGAAAGATTTACCGGCAGCCAAATGGCTTTCCGAAATCGAGCAACATTTGCCGCGGCAAAAGGCGGAACCCAAACCATGAGGAATGTTTGCCAGCGACTCGATCTTCGAAAACGGCCGCAGTCGGTGCCACTGCGGGTCGGTGAGGCGATCGTTTGCGGCTAGTTTCTGCGCATCGCCTCGAACAAATGCCTCATCTCCGCTTCGGCATCGGCGGGTTGCGCGAGGGTGTCGGCAATTTCCTCGCGCACACATTCGCGATAACGATGGCGCAAGCGGCGCACGGTGACGGCCACGGCGTTCGTGGACAGATTCAATGCCGCGGCCACTTCTGAGTAATCGCGGGCCGCAGTCGTATCGGTGAGGAACACGCGCAATTTTTCGAACTGTTGCATTTTACCAGCGGCAGCCTGTTCGCGGGCCAAAAGATCGAGCGCGCGTTCCAGAACGGTCAGAGCCCAGTGCCGATCGAAATCCTGTTCGGGCGTTCTCTCCGTGGCCGGTTCGAGCCCAAAGCGCGCTTCGGCGTGGGTTTCATCCAGAGAAAATATTTGCCGGCCGCCTCCGCGTTTGGCGGCATGGTTTCGCTCCCGCTCATCCGACAAATAATTTCCGAGGGCGGCGAGCAGGAACGAGCGGAAACGGCCCTTCTCCGGCGCTAATTCCTGAAAGGGACACCGCGCCAGCAGCGTGGCAAAAAATCCTTGCGTGAGATCCTGGGCATCGTGCGGCGAATAGCCGCGCCGCCGGATGTGCGCGTAAATGGGATACCAATAAGCCTGGCAGAGCCGCTCCAGCGCCGGGCGCGATTGCGAAGACTCTAAACTGCCGGCCTGAACCACCACCGTCCAAAGGGTGGTTGTGAACAATCCGTCCGGACGTTCGGTCGAGGGATTGGGAGTCGCGTCGGGCATGGTTGTGAGCGGCATCGAGCCTAACGGATCGACCACAAGTGGCAAGATTATCCATGCGAACCACCCCAATCCATGAGTCGCGAACGTTGCGAAATCGCTGGTGGCCGCGGGCTGATCCCCGCGCGGAGTGATCGCAGGAATTCTTTTGAGTGCGGTCAGCGGACCTGCTAAACGACGCCCATGCACTCACCCGCTGGATTTCAATCGGTTCGTTGCTTTTTACTTTTTGCCATTTGCGCCTGGCTGGTCATGGCGAGCGCCTTCGCGGAATTTCGCGCCGGCATTGCCACGCGCGTCGTCACGCCCGATCCGCTTTTGCCGGTCTCCGGAGGTGTGGGGCCATCCGCGCCGGTGACCAAAAAAATGGGAGACCTCACGGTGCGGGCAATGGTGTTCGAAAATAATGGAACCACTGTTGCCGTGGCTTGCGGTGATTTTCTCGGTTTTCCATCCGTCCTCGGCCACCGCGTGCGCGCCAAGGTGCAGGGCATCCCGCCAGAAAATATTTTGATCGGAGCGACCCATGGCCATAGCGCGCCGGATTGCTACGGATTTCCTGACGGAAAAGGAGGCACAAGCGCCGATTTGAATTACCTCGACATGGTCTGCGCGAAAATGGCGGATGCCATCAATGAAGCCCGCGCCAAGCTTCAACCGGCCCGTTTGAAAATCGCCACTGGCCAAGCCAAGGGCAAAATTGCTTACAACTATTACGCCGAGCATCTTTACGATCCGCGTTGCCATGTCATTCAAGCCATTGGCGCCGATGGCAAACCGTTTGCCACACTCGTCAATTATGCGGTGCATCCGGAGGTGCTTGGCCCCGATCGCGGGATTCTGAGCCCGGATTTGTGCGGACCCCTTTACGATCGCATCGCCGAAAAAGGCGGAGGCGCCGCGCTGTTCATGAACAGCGCCCAAGGCGGAATGGTGACCGCCGACAATCGCGGACCGGACGGCCGCGATCTTCGGGAGTGGAACGAGTGTGTGCGCATCGGCCAGTTGCTGGCTGATGAAGCGCTTCGCATTGTCGCGGAGGCCCGCCCCATTGAAAACCCGAAACTCCAATGCTTCGCGCGTCAGGTGACGTTCCCCGTTGATTCTGTTTTGCTGCGCGCCATTTTGAAAGCGTCCCCACTGCTCTCCCAAGCTGGAGGGGACACGACGCGAGTGACGACGCAATTGAACCTGATCAATCTGGCGCATGCGCAGATTTTGACTATTCCTGGCGAAGCGCTGCCGAACATTGGATTTTATCTCAAACGAAAAATGGCCGGTGAACACAATCTGCTTTTCGGCCTGACCAACGATGCGTTTGGATACATTCTGACCAAGGAGGATTGGGGCAGCTTCAAGCGATACGAGTACGTTTCACGCACCAGCCTTGGTGAAATGACCGGCCATATTTTTGTTGAAGAAGCGCTGAAGTTCATTGCCGAAAGTCCAAAGCCGGATCGGACCGGGCCTGGAACACCGCAGTAGGACGGGCGCCGTGCGGGATGCGCTGGCGGTCGCGGTTGTTGAATGCAACTTTTTATTGGGCCGCTGTGTTGGTCCTGAACAAATGAAAGTACTTTTGATTTTTCTGATCTGGTGCGTGCTGTTCGTCCTGAGTTGGCCGATCGCCGTGCTGGCGTTGATCCTTTTTCCCATCGTCTGGTTGTTATGCCTGCCCCTGCGGCTGCTGGGCATCGCGGTCCAAGGCGTGTTTGCGTTGATTAAATCGGTGGTGCTTTTGCCGGCGCGAATTCTCGGATGGCGTCCGAAGTGCGAGTGCGCAGAGAAAGCCCGCTGATCCGAATCCAATCCAATCAAACTGAACAGGGCGCGAGAATGGCTTCTTTCATTCCGTGGATGATTTTTTTGTCCGCGGGACAAATCGTGGCCAGCACACCACCCAAATGCGCCCGGGCGGCGTCTCCTTCGCCAATCACGAAGTAGTACGGGCAAAGCCGCACCCGGCCGGCCATTGGAATCAGTGCCGCCTTTTCAAAGTCCCACCAATGGCTTTGGATGACTTTGGGTTTTTCGTAACGTTGCAGCACGAACGGAGATTCATTGAAATGGCGCAAGGCGCGATCGACCGCTTCCGACCATTCGGCATGGGATAAGTCGCTCCCGAGATAGACGCCGCGCGCGCCCCAGGCATGTTCAGAAAACCCGGACACTTTCAAAATCAATTCCCGCTCCTTTTGGGAAAACAATTTGAGCTGATGCCAATTGGTCAGGTTCAATTCGGGAATGGCGCCGTGAGGCGGCAATGGAGCGGGATCGACAATCCAGGTGTATGGCGTATGGCCGAGCATCCGCTGGAGAAAACTTTCGCCGAGTTGCTGCCGCCAGAATTCACGCAGATTGCGATTCCATAGCAGCGCGAACAGCATCTTCTCTTCGAAAAATGTCTTCGGGGGAGGGGTGAGCGCGACCTCCTTCGCATGAGCCATGGCGAAGATCGACTTTGACGACGGCACATTGGCGAGATCGAACAACTCAAAAAATCGGTAAATGGCGTCGCCTCGGGCGAACTCACTGAAGCGCGCATCGCGCACATGAAATCGCGCCGAATCGATTTGTTCCGCCAGCCATTCCATTTCCGGACGATAGGTGCCCGCTTCTTCCGAGACCACGATATGAACGCGTGGTGCCTCGCCGAAAATCCCCGCGAAGCCATTCCGCATTCCATCGGATCCACCCAGGATTTCTCCCGACTCGAATGATCGGGGGCCACGCTCCATAGGCCATCTCGTCGGTGAGAGTGTGCTTGTGTCAGCTCCATTTTCCATGTTCCCGTTCGAGGACTGAAGCTTTGAGTACGTCTGGTTCAGCCAGCCGGTGAGTCCAATGCCTCCCGGCACACTATCCAGTTCGGTGATGCTGAAGCCATGATCAGTGAGGAGCAAATCGGGACGGATGACACGGGGCACTTCATTTTTGAAGGCGGCATCGCGCTGCAATTCGATCAGCTCGGCTGGTTTGCCAAGATCGAGCCAGCGCGCGATCCATTCGGGTTGTTTGCCGGCTGCGCTTTGGCGATACAACAAATTGACCGCGCGATTGAACTGCAATAGCACTCGCCCGAGCGATTCCAGTTCGCGCGCCAAAGGGAGTCCGAGCGGCAGTGGATCGGGTGAAATGCGCCATTCCTGGCCGGCAAAAAGCCCGTGAGAAGGAAGGTGATTGCGAATGAAATGGGCTTTCTCAGCGGCGGAACGTGAAATTGGCGTGATGGTGGGATTCACTGGGAATAGCGCCGCAAGGTTAGCGCGAGAGTATCGATGAAACTATGGCGTGGCCTTGTTGAGTCGCACAAGCCCGCGGCGCCGAGGTTTTGCTGAACGTTGACATATTCCATTTTGGCTGCCCGGCGCATCAGGTTCTGATCTGACCGCTGCCAAAACCGATCCATTTGTAGGTGGTTAATTCATCGAGCCCCATCGGGCCGCGCGCGCCGATTTTGTCGGTGCTGATGCCAATTTCCGCCCCCATGCCAAATTCACCGCCATCAGTAAAACGCGTCGAGGCATTCCAATAAACCGCCGCCGAATCGACTTCCGCCAGGAATTGTCGAGCGGCCGCTTCATCGCTCGTGACAATGCTGTCGGAGTGGGCGGAACCGAAATGATTGATATGATCGATTGCTTCGCGCGCGCCCTCTACGATGCGCACGTTCAGGATGTAATCGTTGTATTCAGTGTAAAAGTCCTGCTCGGTGGCGGGCCGCACATTCAAGTTCGAAAGCCCGGCGGGGCCGCTCTGCTTTGCCAAAATTTCGCGAGCTGCTTCGTCGGCCCGGAGTTGAACTTTTTTTTCGGCCAGGCGCTGTGCGATTCCAGGCAGAAAAGTTGGCGCGATCACTCGATCGACAAGCAGCGTTTCCATCGCATTGCACACCGCCGGCCTTTGGCATTTCGCATTGAACACGATCTCTTCCGCCATCGACAGGTCCGCGTGTTTTTCGACAAAGACGTGACAGACACCTTTGTAATGTTTGATTACGGGCACTTTGGAACACTCGGCGACAGCGCGGATCAAGCCCTCCCCACCGCGCGGCATGCAAAGATCAATCAAATGCGTCAAGGAGAGCAATTCGCGTATCGCCTCGCGATCGGTCGTCGGCACGACCTGAATGGCCCATGCGGGGAAGTTGGCCAGTGTCGCCTGAGCTGCGGCGACCATGGTTTCGGCAATGACGCGATTGGAATGCAACGCTTCCTTGCCGCCACGAAGAATGGTGGCGTTGCCGGATTTGAAACAAAGACTCGCCGCATCGGCGGTCACATTCGGGCGTGATTCGTAAATGATGACGACCACGCCGATGGGAGTGGAAATTTTCTGAAGCCGGAGGCCATTGGGCCGGATCCGCTCATCGAGAATGCGTCCGACCGGATCGGGAAGAGCGGCCACTTCGCGAAGGCCATGAGCCATGTTCGAGATCCGTTTTTCATCGAGTTTCAACCGGTCCAGCATGGCTGCGGAAAGGCCCGCTTGCGCGGCGGCCTGCAAGTCGATGGCATTGGCTTGGCGAATCGCCTCGCGCTGTTGTTCGAGCGCGTCGGCCATGGCGAGCAGGCAGCGGTTTTTGTCCGAGGTCGTGAGTTGGGCGAGCTCACGAGACGCCTTTTTGGCCTGTCGGGCCAATTGCGTCATTTGATCGGTCAACGTCATGGCTGGAAAGTTAAGCCAAAAGCGCCAACTGAAAAGCGCAAAAGGCGAAACAAACCGCGGCGGTCGAACGACCCGTTGGCAGCGCAGCATGCTTGCGTTGTCGAGCGAGGCACTTTGAGAAGTGACGCATCGTTAGGCGCCGATCTCGAAAAGATTTCCAGGCTCGCGTCGAAGCCAGCATGACAAAAAAGCAGGTGGCGTTGACGAGTGTTCTTTTGCAGTGGGCGGTTCTTTAATCGCCGTAAATAGGGTTGACTAGCATGGTCGATGGTTTACAAAGGCGGGTCTTTAGAGGCTGTTGCTCGCTTCCGGTTGCCAACTGAACTCGCGCCGGTTTCACCCGGAATCTGTTTTGAGCGGCGCGCGCCCGGCGCCTTCGAGCCGATCCTGAGCTCAAGCGAGCTAATCGACAGGATTAAGCAAACAGAAATCTGCGGGAAATCATGTAACAGGGCTTGCGCGCACCGCGGGAGCTGCGCTAAACATTTGGGGCGATTAAAAAGTATTACTTATTTTGTTTGACCTGGTGCATAAGATGTTGATATCGGTGATCGGACGTTGACGGCGCTCGATTTTGTGAAAGGTTTCACCCATTCGAGGTGGGGCCAGGCCCAGTCAGCCAAACAAGGCAATTAAATGTCAGACATTTTTCCTAAGTGGACCAACAAGTTGCCCGTGCAAATTCTGGTGGGCGGCCTGGTGGTGGCATCGACCGTGGTGGCCGGTTCCTGGTATTATCTCACGCCCAAATACGCGCGCGCCGGTTACCAGCCCATCCAGCCGGTCGCCTTCTCTCATGCCATTCACGTCGATCAAGTCGGCTTGGATTGCCGGTATTGCCATTCGGCGGTGGAGAAGTCCTGGTACTCGAATGTGCCCAGCGCCAATACCTGCATGAATTGCCACAATGCCATTCTGGCCAATGATCCCCGCCTCGCGCTCGTCCGGGAAAGCGCCGCCACCGGCAAACCCATCGAATGGGTCCAGGTTCATAAACTGCCCGATTTCGTTTACTTCAATCACTCCGTCCATGTGAATCGCGGCGTCAGTTGTGTGCATTGCCACGGTCAGGTGAACCAAATGGATGAAGTGCGGCACGAAAAACCCTTCAGCATGGCGTTCTGCCTCGAGTGCCATCGCAATCCCGCTCCCAACCTGCGTCCGCTCGACAAGATCACCGATTTGAACTGGACCCCTGAATCATCGAACCTGCCGAAAGATTTTGGCCTGAAAGCCATGCATGACTGGAAGGTTCAATCTCTGCAAAGCTGCTCCGCCTGTCATCGATGAAAACCATTCCTCCTCCCTGTCCCGAGCCGGAAACAGGCCCGAAATATTGGCGCAGCCTGGATGAACTGGCGGAGACGCCGGAATTTCGTCAATTCGTGGAGCGGGAATTCCCCTCGGGCGCAAGCGAACTGACCGATCCGATCGCGCGGCGTGAGTTTGTGAAACTGATGTCGGCGTCGTTTCTTCTGGCCGGGTTTGGACTGACGGGCTGCCGGAAACCCGAAGAACACATCGTTCCTTTTTCCAAAATGCCGGAAGGCTACGTCCATGGCGTGGCCAAATATTACGCGACCGCGATGCCGACGCGGGTCGGCGCGATTCCGGTCCTCGTCAAATCCAACGACGGCCGCCCGACCAAAATCGAAGGGAACCCGAACCATCCCGACAGTAATGGCGGCACCGACACTTTCACTCAGGCTTCCATTCTGAACCTTTACGATCCGGACCGCGCCACACGGTTCAAGAGAGCGGGCAGTCCGGCCACACGCGAAGAGGCGAACGATTTTCTCGCGCAACTCTCGCAAAAATTCTCCGCCAATGGCGGAACAGGGCTCGCGTTCCTTGCCGATCGCAATACATCCCCTTCTCGATTAAGGCTGCAAAATCTCATCGCGCAGAAGTTTCCCAATGCGCGCTGGGCCACATACGAGCCGATCGATTTCGATATTTATCGTCGCGCCTGTTCCCAAGCCTTTGGTCAATCGCTGAAACCGCAATATCGGCTGCAAACCGCCAAAGCCATCGTTGCTCTCGATTGCGATTTCATCGGTGAGGAAGAGGATTCTCATCGCTATTGCCGCGGATTTGCGCAGGGACGCCGGATGAAGACGGCGGCAGATGCCATGAACCGGCTTTATGTGATCGAGTCATTGCTGTCGTTGACCGGCTCGAATGCCGATCATCGATTGCGGGTGTCGTCGGCGGATGTGGCGAAAGTGGGGGCGCAGCTCGCGGTCGAGGTCCTGAATCAATCGGGGGCGGCCGGGCAAGTGGGGAATGCGTTCGTGAGCGCATTGAATCGGATTGGACAGGGCGCGCCTGTGCAAAAAGAGTGGATTGCGGCATGTGCGAAAGATCTCGTGCAAAACCGGGGGCAAGCGCTCGTGATGGCGGGCTATCGGCAGCCGCTGGCCGTGCAGTTGATGGCGCTGGCGATGAACATTGCGTTGGGAGCCGTTGGCAAAACGCTGGTGTTGCATGAGGCTCCGGCCACAAAGGAAGTTGCCATTGGCGATCTCGCCCGCGAACTGAACGGCGGCACGGTGGATACACTGGTGATTCTCGGCGGCAATCCGGTCTATAACGCGCCGGCCGATCTCAATTGGGCCGCCACCCAACGCAAAGCAAAAACGGTGGTTCGATATGGATATTACGAGGACGAAACCTCCGCCGTTTCGGATTGGGTGATTCCCGCCGCGCATTATCTCGAATCCTGGGGGGATGCCCGATCGAGTGATGGCACGGTGGTGCCGGTGCAGCCGTTGATCGAGCCGCTTTTTGGGGGCGTGACTGACCTCGAAATTTTAGCGCGAATCAGCGGGCTTGAAAGAACCAGCCCCTACGAAATTGTGCGCGAGACCTTTGCGGGTCTGGTGGGAGGCGGCAATGCCGATGCGGCCTGGAGAAGGTTTCTGCATGACGGTTTTCTCGCCAATTCCCAGGCCAAAGAGGTGAGTGTCACTTTCAACGGGGCGGCTGCGGCTCAGACGCTGGGTGCGTTTAATCCGGGCGCAACGCCGGCCAAAGGCAGTCTTGAAGTCGTGTTCCATCGCGACTTGAAAGTGGATGACGGCCGCTACAGCAACAATGGCTGGCTCCAGGAGTTGCCCGAACCCATCACGAAGATGACTTGGGAAAACGTCATCATGCTCAGCCTCAAAACGGCGCAGGACCACAACCTGATCACATCGCCGCCGCAGCAGAAAATTGAATCGCCGCTCGACAAGGAAAACAACCGCATCACGGCGCCGGTGGTCAAGATTTCCGCGGGCGGGCGGGAGATCGAAGGACCGATTTGGGTAGTTCCGGGCATGGCCGATCATGTGGTCGGGTTGGCTCTGGGCTATGGACGATCGCGCGCCGGCCGCATCGGGACGAATGTTGGTTTCAACGCGTATGCGTTGCGCGGATCCGCGGGAGAATTCATCGGAGGCGCGAACCTGGCCGATACCGGGCGCAAACATCCGTTGGCCACGACGCAGAATCATTGGGCCATGGAAGGGCGCCCGATTGTGCGCGAGGCCAACCTTGATCAGTACAAAGCGCATCCCGATTGGGTAAGGAATCTCGATATGGAAGAGCCGTTGCACGGCGCTTCCATGTATGAGAACCCGCTGCACAAGCCTGAAAAAGACGGGAAAAGCCCCGCGCAAAAAGCATTGCACGCCTGGGGCATGTCGATCGACCTGACCGCTTGCGTGGGATGCTCCGCCTGCGTGATCGCCTGCCAAAGCGAAAACAATGTGCCGATCGTCGGCAAGGAAATGATCCGGCGGAATCGCGAAATGCATTGGCTGCGCATCGACCGTTATTTCTCGGGCTCGGTTGCCGATCCGCAAGTCGTCAATCAGCCCATGCTCTGTCAGCACTGCGAGAAGGCGCCCTGCGAAAACGTCTGCCCGGTGAACGCCACCGTGCATGACGAGGAAGGTTTGAATTTGATGGTGTACAACCGCTGCGTTGGCACGCGGTATTGTTCAAACAACTGCCCCTACAAAGTTCGCCGCTTTAATTATTTCGATTACAACAAGCGGCCGCTCGACAAGCTGTTCCACGGGCCTCTGGCCAAGCGCCCCGAGGACGAATGGGAATTGGCCAAACTGGCGCGCAATCCGGACGTCACCGTGCGCATGCGCGGCGTCATGGAGAAATGCACCTTTTGCATCCAGCGCATCGAGTCGGCGAAGATCGCGCAGAAAGTTAAAGCGCGCGCCTCGGGCGATGTGAAGGTTCCCGATGGCACCTTCACGACCGCTTGCGCGCAAGCTTGCCCGGCGGAGGCGATTGTGTTCGGTGATCTTTCCGATCCGAACAGCCGCGTATCGCAACTCAAGAAACTCGATCGCGATTACACGGTGCTCGAGTTCTTGGCGACCAAACCGCGCCTGACGTACTTGGGCCGGATTCGCAATCCCAACCCGGAAATTCCGGATGCGTACAAGGCGATGCCCGGCACGTTTAAAGAATATTCCGACAAACATGGAAACCCGTTTGAAGCCCATGGGAAAGCGCGCGGACATGGCGACGCCCATGGAGGAACGCCTGGCACTCCGCAAACCAAGCCCGCTAAAGGAGGAGCGCATTAATGGCTGAGACAGTGACCACTTTGAAATTGCAGGCGCCGCCGGTCGAATTGCAGCGCGAGCCGCTCGTTGGCAATCAGCGCAATATCGGCTGGATCTCCGATCGCGTCGCGGGCATCGCCGAAGGCAAAACGCCTTTATGGTGGTGGGCGGCGTTCATCCCGAGCTTCACCTTCATGACGATTCTGTTGCTGATGCTCGGATATCAGATCTCCACCGGCGTCGGCGTGTGGGGAAACAATCACCCGGTTATGTGGGGCTGGGACATCATCAACTTCGTCTGGTGGATCGGCATCGGCCATGCCGGCACGTTGATCTCCGCGATTCTTTTCCTGCTCCGGCAACGCTGGCGCACCGCGGTCAATCGCGCTGCTGAAGCGATGACCATTTTTGCGGTCATGTGCGCCGGAATTTTTCCTGCCATGCACGTGGGACGCGTCTGGTTCGATTGGTGGCTCTTCCCGATTC
>JBFMDG010000152.1:0-12068 GCA_040754135.1 Verrucomicrobiota bacterium | reverse complement strand
CAATCGATGGCGGTGGAAATCAGCGGACGCCCTTTGCGAGGTGAATTCAAACGAACCGCGCGCACCGTCAATACCATGGTGAAGCAACTCGGCTCGTTCGCTTCGGAAGTGACCCGTGTGGCCCGGGAAGTCGGCACTGAAGGCAAGCTCGGTGGCCAGGCCAAAGTCAAAGGCGTGGCCGGCACCTGGAAAGATCTCACCGATAACGTCAATCTCATGGCCGGTAACCTCACCGGCCAGGTGCGCAATATCGCCACCGTCACCACTGCCGTGGCCAACGGCGACTTGACCAAAAAAATTACGGTCGATGTCAAAGGCGAGTTTCTTGAATTGAAAATGACCATCAACACGATGGTCGATCAGCTCCGTTCGTTCGCATCCGAAGTGACCCGCGTGGCGCGCGAAGTCGGCACCGAAGGCAAACTCGGCGGCCAAGCTCGTGTCGAAGGCGTCTCCGGCACCTGGAAGGATTTGACCGACTCGGTGAATTCCATGGCCGGCAATCTTACCGCGCAAGTCCGCAACATCGCCGCCGTCACCACCGCCGTCGCCAACGGCGATCTCTCGAAGAAAATCACCGTCGATGTCAAAGGCGAAATTCTCGAGCTCAAAAACACCGTCAACACGATGGTCGATCAACTCAGCTCGTTCGCTGCGGAAGTGACGCGTGTGGCGCGGGAAGTCGGCACCGAAGGCAAACTCGGCGGCCAAGCCGATGTCAAAGGGGTGGCCGGCACCTGGAAGGATCTCACCGATTCCGTCAATTCCATGGCCGGCAATCTCACCGCGCAGGTCCGAAACATTGCCGAAGTGACGACGGCCGTCGCGAACGGTGATTTGTCCAAGAAGATCACCGTCGATGTGCGTGGCGAAATTCTCGAACTGAAAAACACCATCAACACGATGGTGGATCAGCTCCGTTCGTTTGCCTCCGAGGTCATTCGCGTCGCGCGCGAGGTCGGCACCGATGGCAAGCTGGGTGGCCAGGCGGAAGTCAAAGGGGTGGCCGGCACCTGGAAAGATCTGACGGACAACGTCAATCTCATGGCGGGCAATCTCACTGCCCAGGTCCGCAATATCGCTGAAGTCACCACCGCCATCGCCAACGGCAATCTCTCCAAGAAAATCACCGTCGATGTCAAAGGCGAGATTCTGGAGATGAAGAACACGATCAACACGCTCGTGGATCAGCTCAGTTCTTTTGCCTCGGAAGTCACGCGTGTGGCGCGCGAAGTCGGCACCGAAGGCAAGTTAGGCGGCCAGGCCGATGTCAAAGGGGTGGCCGGCACCTGGAAGGATCTCACCGATTCCGTCAACTCGATGGCCAGCAATCTTACCGCCCAGGTCCGCAATATCGCGGACGTCACCAAAGCAGTGGCCAACGGCGATTTGTCGAAGAAGATCACGGTGGACGTTCGCGGCGAGATCCTCGAGTTGAAGAACACCATCAACACGATGGTGGATCAACTCAGTTCTTTTGCCTCGGAAGTCACGCGCGTAGCTCGCGAAGTCGGCACGGAAGGCAAACTGGGCGGACAAGCCGATGTCAAAGGGGTGGCCGGCACCTGGAAAGATCTGACCGACTCGGTCAATTTCATGGCCAGCAATCTGACCGCGCAGGTCCGCAACATCGCCGCCGTTACCACCGCCGTGGCCAATGGCGATCTCTCCAAGAAAATCACCGTCGATGTTCGCGGCGAAATCCTCGAGCTGAAGAACACGATCAACACCATGGTCGATCAGCTCCGTTCCTTCGCCTCGGAAGTCACGCGCGTGGCGCGCGAAGTCGGCACCGAAGGCAAACTCGGCGGACAAGCCGATGTCAAAGGGGTGGCCGGCACCTGGAAAGATCTGACCGACAACGTCAATTTCATGGCCGCCAATCTCACCGCGCAAGTTCGCAACATTGCCGATGTGACCAAGGCGGTGGCCAATGGCGATCTCTCGAAAAAAATCACCGTCGATGTCAAAGGCGAAATCCTCGAGCTCAAAAACACCGTCAACACGATGGTCGATCAACTCAGTTCGTTCGCCGCGGAAGTGACGCGTGTGGCGCGTGAAGTGGGAACGGAAGGCAAGCTGGGCGGACAAGCGGAAGTGCGAGGTGTGGCCGGCACCTGGAAGGATCTCACCGATTCAGTCAATTTCATGGCGGCCAATCTCACCGCGCAAGTTCGGAACATCGCCGACGTGACCAAAGCCGTGGCCAATGGCGATCTTTCGAAGAAGATCACCGTGGACGTGAAAGGGGAGATCCTTGAATTGAAGAACACCATCAACACGATGGTGGATCAGCTCAGTTCGTTTGCCGCCGAAGTCACCCGCGTCGCCCGCGAAGTGGGCACAGAAGGCATCCTGGGCGGACAAGCCGAAGTGCGGGGCGTGGCCGGCACCTGGAAGGATCTCACCGATTCGGTCAACTCGATGGCTTCCAATCTTACGGCGCAGGTTCGTAATATTGCTGAAGTCACCACCGCTGTGGCCAATGGCGATCTCTCGAAGAAAATCACCGTGCCGGCGCGCGGGGAAATCCTCGAACTTAAAGACACCGTCAATACGATGGTCGATCAGCTCCGCTCCTTTGCCTCCGAGGTGACACGCGTGGCGCGCGAGGTCGGCACCGAAGGCAAGCTGGGCGGCCAGGCGGATGTGCGGGGTGTGGCCGGCACCTGGAAGGATCTCACCGACAACGTCAATTTCATGGCGGCCAACCTGACCAACCAGGTTCGAAATATTGCCGCCGTGACCACCGCCGTGGCTAATGGCGATCTCTCGAAAAAAATCACCGTCGATGTCAAAGGTGAAATTCTCGAATTGAAAAACACCATCAACACGATGGTCGATCAGCTCGGCTCGTTCGCTTCCGAAGTCACCCGCGTGGCGCGCGAGGTGGGCACCGAAGGCAAACTCGGCGGGCAGGCGATTGTGAAAGGCGTGGCCGGCACCTGGAAAGATCTGACCGATTCGGTGAACTCGATGGCGTCGAACCTGACCGCGCAAGTCCGCAACATTGCCGAAGTGACTACAGCGGTGGCCAACGGCGATCTTTCGAAGAAAATCACCGTCGATGTCAAAGGCGAAATCCTCGAGCTCAAGGAAACCATCAACACGATGGTCGATCAGCTCCGGTCGTTCGCGGCGGAGGTGACCCGCGTGGCTCGCGAAGTCGGCACCGAAGGCAAACTGGGCGGGCAAGCCGTTGTGCAAGGAGTGGCTGGGACGTGGAAGGACCTGACCGACAACGTCAATTTCATGGCCGCAAACCTGACCAATCAGGTTCGGAACATCGCCGCCGTGACCACCGCGGTGGCGAATGGCGATTTGTCAAAGAAGATCACCGTGGATGTGAAGGGAGAAATTCTCGAACTGAAAAACACCATCAACACGATGGTCGATCAACTGAGCTCGTTTGCTTCTGAAGTGACGCGCGTGGCGCGTGAAGTCGGCACCGAAGGCAAACTGGGCGGGCAAGCCGATGTCCGCGGTGTTTCAGGCGTTTGGAAGGATTTGACCGACAACGTGAACTTTATGGCGGCCAACCTGACCAGCCAGGTTCGAGGCATTGCCAAAGTGGTCACCGCCGTTGCCAATGGCGATTTGAAACGCAAACTGGCGGTCGAAGCCAAAGGAGAAATTGCCGAGCTGGCCGACACCATCAACAACATGACCGATACGCTGGCGACTTTCGCCGATCAGGTGACGACCGTGGCCCGCGAGGTCGGGGTCGAGGGGCAATTGGGCGGACAAGCCAGTGTTCCGGGCGCGGCTGGCACCTGGAAGGATCTGACCGATAACGTCAATCAGCTCGCGGCCAATCTGACGACCCAGGTGCGCGCCATTGCTGAAGTGGCCACGGCCGTGACCAAAGGCGATTTGAACCGGTTCATTCAAGTCGAAGCCAAAGGTGAAGTGGCCGCGCTCAAGGATAACATCAACGAAATGATCCGGAACCTGAAGGACACGACGTTGAAGAACGCGGAGCAGGACTGGTTGAAGACGAACCTGGCCAAATTCTCGCGCATGCTCCAAGGCCAGAAAGATCTGCTCACGGTCGGCAAACTGATCTTGTCCGAATTGGCGCCGGTCGTCTCGGCACATCAAGGCGTGTTCTACATCATGGACACGGCGGAGAAAGACGGACCGTATCTGAAGCTGCTGGCCAGCTACGCTTATCGCGAACGGAAAAATGTCGATAATCGTTTTCGCCTCGGTGAAGGCCTGGTGGGCCAATGCGCTCTGGAAAAAGACCGCATCCTGCTCACCAACGTTCCGAGCAATTACATCCAGATCGTGTCCGGTTTGGGTGAAGCGGCGCCTCTGAACATCATCGTTTTGCCGGTGCTGTTCGAGGGACAGGTCAAAGCCGTGATGGAACTCGCCTCGTTCGAGCGGTTCAATCCCACCCATCAGGCTTTCCTGGATCAACTCACCGAATCGATCGGCATTGTGATCAACACGATCGAGGCGAACATGCGCACGGAAGATCTGCTCAAGCAGTCGCAATCGCTCGCCTCCGAGTTGCAGAGCCAGCAGGAGGAACTGCAAAAGACCAACGCCGAACTCGAAGACAAGGCGCGGCTCCTCGTTTTGCAAAATGAGGAAGTCGAACGCAAGAACCGCGAAGTCGAACAGGCGCGCCAGGCGCTCGAAGAAAAGGCCTCCCAGCTCGCCCTCACGTCAAAGTACAAATCCGAATTCCTCGCCAACATGTCGCACGAGTTGCGCACGCCGCTCAACAGCTTGCTCATTCTCGCCAATCAGCTCGCGGAAAATCCGGAAAAAAATCTCACCCCAAAACAGGTCGAGTTCGCCGAAACCATTCACAGCGCCGGCATCGATCTGCTCACCCTCATCAACGACATTCTCGATCTGTCCAAGATCGAATCCGGAACCGTCACCATCGACATCGGCGAAGTCACCTTCCCGCAATTGGCCGATCATATGGACCGGACCTTCCGGCATGTGGCGGAAACGAAGCACCTCGAGTTTCATATTGAATTGGAGAGCGAACTGCCGCGGCATTTGCGCACCGATCCGAAACGGTTGCAGCAGGTGTTGAAGAACCTATTGTCGAACGCCTTCAAGTTTACCGATGAAGGCGAAGTCCGGCTCAGCGTGTATCATGCGACGGAAGGTTGGAGCACCGATCACGAAATTCTCAACTCCGCCAAATCGGTGGTGGCCTTTTCCGTTCGCGACACCGGGATTGGCATTCCGCCGGATAAGCAACAGATCATTTTCGAAGCGTTCCAGCAGGCCGAAGGCGGGACGAGCCGGAAATATGGAGGGACCGGTCTCGGCCTGGCCATCAGCCGTGAAATCGCGCGCTTGCTCGGCGGCGAAATCCGACTGATCAGCACCCCGGGACAAGGCAGCACCTTTACGCTCTTCCTGCCGCTGAGTTACATCGCGCCCACACCCACGCGCAAGGAAGCCTCGATGCAGGTTCTGCCCGGGACCTACAAACTCGATCTGGCCACGCTTTCTTCCCGAGCGCCCGAACCGGCCGAGGCTGAGGAGGAATTCTCCGACGATCGCAACAACATTCTGCCGGGCGACCGCGTGTTGCTCATTGTCGAGGATGACCGCGATTTCGCCAATTACCTCCTCGGCATCGCGCGCGAGAAAGGCTTCAAAGGCGTGGTCACCGGACGCGGTTCCGCCGCCCTCGCCCTGGCCAACGAACGGCGTCCCGACGCCATCACACTCGATATCGGGTTGCCGGACATTAATGGCTGGAAAATTCTGGATCGATTGAAGGACGACCCGAACACGCGCCACATTCCAATTCATATCATCACGGCGGACGATGAACAGGAACGCGGGCTCAAGCAAGGGGCGCTGGGTTTCCTCGTCAAGCCGGTCGAAAAATCGGTCATCGAAAAGGCCTTAAACGATATCAAAGCTCATCTCGATCGTCCGGTGAAGAATCTCCTGCTGGTCGAAGACGATGATGTGCAGCGACGCAGCATTCTGGAGTTGATCGGCGAAGGGGACGTTCAGACCACGGCGGTGGGCAGCGGGAAGGAAGCGCTCGAAGCGCTCAAGGAGAAACATTTTGAGTGCATGGTGCTCGACCTTGGGCTTCCGGACATGTCGGGCTTTGCGCTCATGGAAGAAATGAAGAAAGATCCGGCGCTGCGTTCATTGCCCATCATCGTTTACACCGGCAAAGAGCTGACGCGCAAAGAGGAGACCCAGCTCAAACGCATGGCCAAAAGCATCATTGTGAAAGATGTGCGCTCGCCCGAGCGGTTGCTCGATGAGACTTCGTTGTTCCTGCATCGGGTGCAGGCCAATTTGCCCGAACCACAGCGGCGCATGTTGGAAGAGTTGCACAAGAGCGACGTGGTGCTCGCCGCCAAGAAGGTGCTCGTGGTGGACGACGATATCCGGAACATCTTCGCCATGACCAGCCTGCTCGAACGTTATGCCATGACCGTCTTCTCCGCCGAAAACGGCAAAGACGCTTCCGATATCCTGCAAAAGAATCCGGACATCGATATCGTGCTCATGGATATTATGATGCCCGAGATGGATGGTTACGACACCATCCGGGAAATCCGGAAGAATCCAAAATTCAAATCACTGCCGATCCTTGCGTTGACCGCCAAAGCCATGAAAGGGGACCGGGAAAAGTGCATCGACGCCGGCGCATCGGATTATATCGCCAAGCCGGTGGACAGCGATCAGTTGCTCTCGATGTTGCGGTTCTGGCTGCATCGATAAGTCGCGCCACTCGGATGATTCGCTCCGCGAAAAATTGAAATGAAACGCACCGCATTAAAACGGTCCGTGCTGGAAGGGATCGAAATCCGGCTGCTCCTTCAGGGGATTTACGAGCATTACGGAGTCGATTTCCAGGATTATGATTTCAGCCTTATCCGAAATCAGGTGCGCGATTGCATGCGCGAGGAAAACGTGACCACCGTCTCCGGGTTGCAGGAAAAGATCCTTCATGACCGCGCCAGCTTAAAGCGCTTCGTGGCCGCGGTCAGCCGCCCGCGCGAGCCCAGTCCGGTCGATGCGGATTTCTTCCGGTTCTTCCGCGAGCAGATCATTCCGGTGCTTCGCACTTATCCTTCGGTCCGCATCTGGCAGGCGGGCTGCGGTTCACTCAATGAAATCTATTGGCTGGCGATCATTGTCCGCGAAGAAGGATTGAGCGACAAAACGCATCTCTACGCGACCGATTCCGACGAGCAAGTGCTCGAACGCGCCAGGGACGGGTTGTTTTCCACACTGACCCTGCCGTACTACCAGGATCAGTACCTGCGCTCGGGCGGAAAGACGACCTTCGACACCTATGTGGTCACCGGCCGGAAAGAAGGCGTGTTCAACTCCGTGCTCAAGCGCAACATCATCTTCGCCCAGCATGATCTCACGAGTGACAGCTCATTCAATGAATTCAACCTCATCGTGTCGAGGCATGTCCTCAACCGTTTTAACCCCGTGCTCCAGCATCGGGCCCATCGCACTTTTTATGAAAGCCTGCAGTTGCTCGGCATTCTGAACGTCGAGCCTAAAGAATCGTTGCAACGCTCTCCTTTTGAAACGTGTTACCAGGAACTGGATTCCTGTCCTTATCTTTTTCGAAAAATCCGATGACAACAAGCTCCGCCCCGAATGGGTCGAAAGCCCTTATGCAACTGAGAATTCACACGGGTAAAAATGGGAAGCAATCGACCGGTAAAAAGGACCTGCCCAAAACCCTGCCTCAATGGCAGGGCGCCGGTTCCCAACCAAACCCCATGGATGAGAAAGTCAATATTCTGCTGGTGGACGATACGCCGGAAAACCTCATCGCTCTCGAAGCCGTGCTGGCGGAGCTCGACCAAAACATTTACAAAGCAACCTCGGGCGCGGAGGCGTTGCGCCTCCTCCTGCGCAAGGATTTCGCGGCCATCATTCTCGATGTGAATATGCCCGGCATCAATGGCTTTGAAACCGCCGCCCTCATCCGCCAGCGCAAAAATTCCGAACACACCCCGATCATTTTCATCAGCGCCATCAGCACCACCGAGATGCACATGTACAAAGGCTATGCCCTCGGCGCGGTCGATTACATTTTCACCCCAGTCGTCCCGGAAGTCCTCCGCTCGAAAGTCGCCGTCTTTGTCGAGCTGCTCAAAAAGACCGAGGAAATCAAACGGCAGGCCCAGCGGCTCCGCGAAATCGAGGAACGCGAACATCAACGCAAATTGAACGAAGCCGCCGAACGCGTCGAACTCGAAACCAAACGGAATCGCTTCTTCACCCTCTCCGTCGATTTGCTCGGCATCGCCGATTTTGAAGGGCGCCTCATCCAGATGAATCCCTCCTGGGAAAAAGTGCTCGGCTATTCCGAATCCGAATTGCAGCAGATGAGCGGACTCGACCTGGTCCATCCCGAGGATCGATTGCTCATGGAAGATCAGCTCAATCGACTGAAAAACGGCAGCGCCATGGCCTCGTTCGAAGCTCGCTACATCCGCAAAAATGGCGGCTTCCGCTGGCTCGGCTGGACCGCCGCTCCGTTCATGGCGGAAAAATTGATTTATATTTTCGGACGCGACATTACCGAGCGAAAGGAAGCGGAAGAGAAAATCAAGAAGCTTAACGAAGCCCTGGAACGCCGCGCCGGCCAGCTCGAATCGGCCAACAAAGAACTCGAATCGGAAATTCAAGTCCGCAAAAAAGCCGAGGAAGCCCTCAAAGATACCAATGCCGAACTGGAAGCGTTTTGCTATTCCGTCTCACACGATTTGCGCGCGCCACTTCGGGCCATGCAGGCATTTGCCGGCGCGCTCCTCGATGATTGCGCGGAGGCCCTTGGAGAATCGGGCCGGGATTACGCCGAACGCATCATCTCGGCCGGCAGCCGCATGGACATCCTCATTCAGGATCTGCTCCTCTACAGCCGCGTCAGCCACACCGATTTGCAGGTGCAGAATCTGCAAATGGAATCGGTCGTGCAGGAAGCGCTCAGCCAGCTGGAAGCGTCGCTGAAGGAATCGGGCGCGCAGGTGACGGTCGAGCCGCCGTTTTTCGAAGTGCTGGGGCACCACGCCACCCTCGTTCAAATCGTCTGCAACCTCATTTCCAACGCCATCAAATTTGTCGCGCCGGGAACCCGTCCCGAAGTGCAGGTGCGCATGGAACGCAACCAATCGATCGGACGGCTCTGGGTCGAGGACAATGGTATCGGCATCGCTCCCGAACATCACCACCGCATCTTCCGCGTCTTCGAACGGCTCCATGGCATTGAAACTTACCCCGGAACCGGCATCGGCCTGGCCATCGTGCGCAAAGGAATCGAACGCATGGGCGGCCGTGTCGGACTCGAATCGGCGCCGGATCGCGGCAGCCGATTCTGGGTGGAAATCCCTTTAGGCATCATCGATCCCGAATGCAAACCAACCGAACAAACCGTCTCCGTTTCATGAACCGATGGCAGGACCGCTTTTTCCGACGCGCTCTCGCAGCCGGCCCCATGCATCCGCTGAATTGTCCCGGACGACTGCCCTTGGAATTTTTATGAAGGATTCTCAACTGTTGATTCTGTTGGTGGACGACAACCCGGATGACCGCGCTTTGGTCATGCGGGAATTGCGCCGTGAGTTTACAAACCTGCAAGTCGAGCAAATCACCGATCAAAAATCGTTTCAACGCGCCCTTGATCAGGAGAAGCCGGATCTCGTCATCACCGATTTCCAATTGCGCTGGACGGACGGCCTCATCGTGCTCAACACCATCAAATCGCGCTGGCCGGAATGTCCGGTGGTGATGTTCACCGGCACCGGCAGCGAGGAAATCGCCGTCGCCGCCATGAAAGCGGGTTTGGATGATTACGTGTTGAAATCGCCGAAGCATTACGCGCGACTTCCCGCCGCTGCGCGGCTTGCGCTCAAGATGGCCAGGCAACGCCTCGAGTTGAAAGAGGCCGAGACGCGTTACAGCCAGTTGTTTTCGACCGTGCCGGTGGGGTTGTTCCGCGCCAAACCCAACGGTGAATTTCGCGAAGTCAATCCGGCCTTGATCGAAATGCTCGGTTATCCCGACCGCGAATCGCTTCTCAAAGTGAACGCGCAGGAATTGTTCGTTCAGGGGCGGGCTTATGAAAGTTTTCACCACGCCATCGAACATGAGGGAGTGCTGCACCGTTTTGAAACGCAACTCCGCACCCATGATGGCCGCATTTGCTGGGCGGAAATCCACGCGCGCGCCGTGCGCGATCCGGCCAGCAACCAGGTTTATTACGAAGGCAGCCTCGAAGACATCACCGAACGCAAACAGGCCGAAGAGGAACGCGAAAAGCTCATTTCCGAATTGCAGGAAGCGCTCGCCAAAATTAAAACCCTGAGCGGCCTCCTGCCCATCTGCTCCTCCTGCAAAAAAATCCGCGACGACAAGGGCTATTGGAATCAGATCGAGGTTTACATCGAGAGCCATTCCGACGCCGAATTCACCCACAGTTTCTGTCCGGATTGCATGCGGCGGCTCTATCCCGAAATTTCCGAGGAGCTGGCCAAGTGATGGCGGGAAAGAGCCGGGCCAATGGCGCTCGGCCCAGGTCGCGATCGAGACGCCAACCCAGGCTTTTCCAAGCCTTCTTTTCGCTTGCGCTTGAAGAGGGCGAATCTCAGATTACGGCAAATCAAACTGATCCGGTAAATCGATAATACCTATGGCAAACCCGACCGACCGCTCGTCTCAACCGCTGCAAAATCTCGAAGAGTGGGAAGATTTTCTCAAGACCCGTTATCCGGAACCGGCTGTGAATGGCCACAGTGATGGCAACGGCCATGGCAATGATTCCAGCAACGGTTCGCAATTCAAGGCCACCGATCCGAACAAGAAAAAAGAGGAGTTCCGCAATTACGAAAAGGATGCGCGCCCGACCGTGCGCGAATTCTATCGGCTGAATCATACTTACCAAACCTTCGAGTTCGTGCAGGAAAAGAAAAAGGAATTTCTCTCTTTCAGCCGGCGTGAAATGAGCATTTGGGAAACGATGGAATATCTGAACACGCTCGTCGATGACAGCGACCCGGACACGGATCTCAGCCAGTTGGAACACCTCCTCCAGACCTCGGAGCAGATTCGGCGCGATGGCCACCCGCGCTGGTTTATCCTTACCGGCCTGGTCCATGACCTGGGCAAAATCCTTTGCCTGTATGGCGAGCCGCAATGGGCGGTGGTTGGCGACACATTCCCGGTTGGCTGCGCTTATTCGGACAAGATCGTTTTCCCGCAATTCTTCGCCGACAATCCGGACAGTCAAAAGCCTGAGTTTCAAACGCGACTTGGCGTTTACGAAGAAGGCTGCGGGCTCGACAACGTCCATCTTTCCTGGGGGCATGACGAATACATTTACCAGGTGTGCAAGGATTATTTGCCCGAGGAAGGACTCTACATGTTGCGATATCACTCCTTTTATCCTTGGCATCGCGAAGGCGAATATTCCTGCCTCACCAACGAAAAAGACCGCGCCATGCTCCGATGGGTCCAGGCTTTTAATCCTTACGATCTCTACACCAAAAGCCACGAGAAACCGAACGTGAAAGAGCTCCGCCCCTTCTACGAGGATCTCATCAACGAGTACTTCCCTTCGAAACTCCAGTGGTAATTCGCTCCCGAAGCACCGGTCGGCTTCGAGCTTTCATTCTTTCTGGCGCTTCGGACCGCGGGTCTGCGACCCGCAGCGTGTCGGCTGTTGAGCAAGCTTGAGAAGAACACCGAAACGTTGGGAGCTCGGCTACGTTGCTGCGGCTTATAAAGCCGCGCTCCGGCATGGGGAGCGCGTCCCGCCCCGGGCGCAGTTTTCGGCGCCCTCGCGGAAAACATTCTTTCGGGCGCTCCGGACCGCGGGTCTGCGACCCGCAGCGTGTTGGCTGTTAAGCAAGCTTGAGAAGAACACTGAAACGTTGGGCACTCGGCTACGTGGCTGCGGCTTATAAAGCCGCGCTCCGGACCGCGGGTCTGTGACCCGCAGCGTGTTGGCTTTTGAACAAGCTTGAGAAGAACACCGAAACCTTGGGCACTCGGCTACGTTGCTGCGGCTTATAAAGCCGCGCTCCGGAGCGCGG
>JBFMDG010000151.1:0-12113 GCA_040754135.1 Verrucomicrobiota bacterium | reverse complement strand
CGCCACCAACTTTGTCCCCTTTGAATTCATTTATTCTTACCGCCTGACCGTGACGGCTTCGGTGCGCTACCACACTTCGACTCAGCCTGCTCTTGCCACCGCCGATGAGGTTTACCCCATCGCGCCCGCCACAGGAAAAAGCTGGTTGATGAATGTTCAGGCCTATAACGCCGCGGCTGGACAGGTCGAATTGAAGATCGCGATCACCACCAATCTCACCTCCAGAAATGTGATTCTTACCGCCAACGCGCAACCGGTTCTGCAGGCAAAAACGGAAATGTTGCAAGTCCTCACCAATGGACTGGAACAACCCACCCTGCTGTTTGTGCCTTCAGGAACCGCGGCAAACAATCAGTTCCAACATTGGAGTTTGAGGGCCCGTCCCGCTCCCAGCGGCCGTCCCGCCAGCGATCCGTTCACTCTTCAGGATCGGAAAGGAAATCTCTGGGTTTATCGCGGTCCGCACCGCACCGACGACGCGCCCTATATGCGCATGCAATTTTATTACAAAACGCTCCCGGGATTTTTCTTTCCTGTGAACAAGGATGGCATGGTCTTGAGCGCAGACCAACAGCCGGTCACCGGCACGATCACTCCTTACTTGCGCAGTCTGGACAGCGGCGGCGCCTTTGTGGGGGATCCTATTGCAGGGACTGCGGACGGCTTGAGCGCAAACAACAACGCATTTGAAGTTACCTACAACCCCAAATGGCCCGAACTCAGTCCGGTGCTGCAAATGGCCGAGACGCTGACTCTGCCCAAGCGCGGATTGCCTGCGGTGCGCGGCCAGACGAGTCTTGAAATTGTCTATCAGCAGTCGGCCGTGACGAACGCGAACAATGTGTCGGTGCGCCTGCACGATCCGACACGCGAGAAGGTATTTGCGCTGGGACCGGAATCTGGCACCGATCGGCTCGGACGCATTCCTGATTCGGTCAAAACGGAATCTTCGCGCGGCAAGACCTGGTTTCCGCTTTTGCCGCCGCATCTGGTGCAGCGATTCCATCTTGATCCCAATCGCGGCGCGAACGGCGCGTTGGTGTTCACAGGGCAATTCGTGTCAGAAGCTTTGGGCGAGTCTTATCTGCTGCTGAACATTCTCAGCCAAAAGGACAGGGAGGCCCTGCAGAATCTTTGCCTCAACACCGATCCGGCCTGGACCCGCTGGACCAATGCCATTGCGAATCTCCAGACGACGCTGGAATTGTTCGTCGAGAATCCGCAAAAGCCCGGCACCTTCATTCCGGCGGAAGGCGCGCCAGTTATTGGACCGGGCGCAATAGCCGCAGTGCAAGATGATGACGTGGCCGTCGATTCGTACGCGATCACCGCCGTTGGGCCGGGAACCGGTTACGTGACGTTGATCGCGGGCAACGGTCTGGCCTTCACGCCACGGGCTGATCCGGTGAGCGTGCTCGTGTTCAAAGTCACCGACACACTCTTTCCCGGCGAACTGAAAATCATTCTGCCGCCCAATCCATTGAATGAATTGCTGACGCTCCAACAAGTGGTCGATCTCGCGGGCAAGACCGAAGATTACGAATTCCAATGGCGCATCGCCGCGCCCGTGGATGGATTGCCGCCCATGATGGCGCGCACCCGTGATGATCCCGGCGCGCAATGGCTGCCGCTCGATCCGAAGAAATATGCGGATGGTGTGCGCGCGGTTTTAGGCGAATCCGCCGATGTGCAAGCGCTGACGGATAATTATTTGATCATGCGTTATCGCGCGACCGGCGCCGGTTACTCGCCGGGTTCAAGAGCCTGGTCCGCGTGGACCGATCCGCAATTGGCCGAAGGCTGGATCAAGCGCGTGCTCGCTGGAATCAATCCATTCAATCAACGCCTGACCGATTTGTTCAACAACACCGTCAACACCGATGTCAGCCTGGTGACGCAGGCCGGCCCGCGCTGGGAAGGCGACGTGGCCTTGAACATCGATTCAATCAACAACTACGGGCTGATCGAGATTTATGAGACGGTGCTTGGCCGCGGCAAAATGCTGAGCGTCAATGCCGGCATCAATTACGGTCCAGCCAACGACGCGCTCCTGCTCGCCACCGGTTACATCAACGACCTTTACATGTTGCTCGGCAATGAGGCGTGGGCCGATGCCGCCAACCCCACCATCGGTATCGGCACCAAAGACAGCACTTACGGCGACATCGCCACGGCTCTTTTTTCCTTCAAGGGACAGCTTCCGTCACTGCTCGAAGAGGAATTGGCATTGTTGCGTGGGCGCGATGATTTCCTTCAACCCGGAGTGGAGCTGCGCCCGGTGTACAATCGGCTGATTTGGAATTACACGCGCGGTATCGATGCGGGTGAAGTGGTGTATTCGCTCAATTACAACATCCTGGATCAAGACCGCAGCGGTGTGGTTAACGCGGAGGATGCGCGGCGTCTTTATCCGCAAGGCCACGGCGATGCTTATGGGCATTATCTCACGGCGTTGAAGGCATATTACGCCCTGCTACTCAACTCGAACTTTGATTGGGTCCCGCGCATCGAGGCGGTGACAGTCCTGGGCAAGGCGGTATCGGTGGATTATCTGGATGAGCGAAAATTTGCCGCGGCCGCGGCCGCGTTGGGGCGCGCGGGCAAACAGATCTTCGACCTGACCTGGCGCAAAGATTACAAAGCGGGACAAGGCCATGGCTGGACGCATTTCACACCGACGCGCGTGAACACGTCACGAAGAACTCCCAGCACGCGCCATTGGGGGATGGATCATTGGGCTTCGCGCGTCGGGGAAGGGACCTATCTGAACTGGATTGTGGGCAATTCCATATTGCCGGATGTCGATCCCGATCCGGCGCATGAAGGGATTCAAAAGATCGACCGCCAAACCGTGCCAGAGTTGAAGGAATTGCCGGTGATCATGGAAAGCTTGCAAACGGCCATGGACAATGCCGAAGCGGGCCTCACCCCGTTGGGGTTGCCGGAATCGACCGTGCCCTTCGACATCAATCCGGCGATTGTCACTGGACCGACGCCGACCACGCATTTCGAGCAGATTTACGATCGGGCCAAAGAGACGTTGAAGAACGCGCTGACCGCATTCGACGATGCCAAGGACGTGGCTCGGCTGCTCCGGTCAGAGGCGGACTCGCTGGATGATTTTCGCAATCAGGTGAACAAACAGGAACTGGCTTATACCAATTTGCTGATCGAGATCTACGGCACGCCTTACAGCGACGACATTGGACCGGGCAAGGTTTATAAGCAGGGCTACGCCGGTCCGGACTTCGTGCATTACATGTACGCGGAGTTGCCGGAAACCCTATTCCCGGAACTGTGGAGTTACACGGAGAGCGACGAAATCGTTCTGGAGATCAACAACGTTCCCAGGGATTGGCAAACCACCATCTATGATCATGCCCAGAATTTCGATCTCACAATCACTAACATCACGTTTAAACTGGGGCCGCACGGTTTCTTCGGCAAACCCGCCACCTGGACTGGCCAGCGCTCGTCACCGGGCAGAATCCAGCAAGCGGCCTCGGAAATCATTGCCGCGCACACCCGTTTGCGGCAGGCGGTCAATGATGCCGCCGGTGCGCGCAATGATTGGGTGGTGGCCATGAACCTTCTCCAGGCTAACATCAGAACCAAGGACCAAATCCGAAGCAAACAGCGCGATTTGTTGGTCGCCGAGCAGACTTTCGAAGCGATCAAGCTGACTTTCGACCTGATCGATAAAGCCATGGAATCGATAAAAGAGGATATCGAAGAGTCACAGGAAGTCGTGCAGGAGGCCCTCCCCAAGAGCGTGATCGTTGGGCTAGCCACCGGGGGTGATTTGTCATCCGCCGCGCGTGCCGCCATCGAATCGTCCGGCCTCGTCATCAAGAAAACCATCGATGTGCGGCAGTTGGTCCAATTCGCGTTGCTTCGCGGGCTGGAAGTTTCCACCTCGACAGCGAAACGCTGGGGCGAATTTGATTTCATTGAACCGCGCGAACGGAGCATGGAACTGCGGCAGGCGGTGCTCGACCTGGCCAATCAACTCGGCAACTCACAAGCCCACCTCTGGACGATCAACGAATGTCTCCGCAAACGGGAAGATGCGCATCGCAAATACCGCGCGCTGCTCGCCGAAGGCGAACGTGTCCAACAGGAACGTGAGGTCTTCCGGGAACGCGCCGCCGCCGTCATTCAAGGTTATCGCACGCGCGACGCTGCCTTCCGCATCTTCCGCAACGAAAAGCTCGATCGCTACAAGACCTTGTTCGATCTGGCAGCGCGCTACGCCTTCATGTCGGCTCAGGCCTTCGATTATGAAACCGGCCTGCTCGGCAAAGCGCAGGGACGCGAGTTCATCAGCCGCATCGTCCAGTCGCGCGCGCTCGGCATCATGCAAAATGGCCAGCCGCAATTTGCCGGCAGCAACACCGGCGATCCCGGCCTCTCAAGCGCCATGGCCGAAATGTTCAGCGATTGGCTCGTGCTCAAAGGCCGGCTCGGCTTCAACAACCCGGATGCCTACGGCACCACCGTCTCGTTGCGCACGGAAAATTTCCGCATCCTGCCCACCACCGAAGGCGATGCCAACTGGCGCGATGTGCTCAATCGAGGACGCAAGGCCAATCTGCTCGATGACTCGGATGTCCGCCGGTATTGTCTCCAGCTCGATGCCGGTAATGGGCTGCCCGTGCCCGGCCTGCTCCTGGACTTCAGCACCGTGATCGCAAGCGGCTTGAATCTCTTCGGTCAAGATCTGGCCGCGGGCGACAGCGCATTCAGCCAAAGCGCCTTCGCCACCAAAGTTTTTGCCGTCGGCATCGCCCTCGAAGGCTACCGAGGCATGAACGATCCCTCCGCCAACAGCGGCAGCGTCGGCGCCGCCGGTGGGACCTCCCCGCCCGATCCCTCGTTCCCATTCCTCGATCCTCTGGCGCTGTCGGCGACTCCGTATGTTTACCTGATTCCTGTCGGCGTGGATTCGATGCGCAGTCCGCCTTTGGGCGACACCAGTGTGGTCCGCACCTGGAATGTCGATGACGTCACGGTGCCATTGCCGTTCAACATTGGCGGTTCCGATTTCTCGACACGGCAGCTTTGGCAATCGAGCGAATCGTTGTCCGAGCCCTTGTTCAGCATTCGAAAGCATCAGGCGTTTCGCCCGGTCTCATCAGCCTCCGTGTTCAACCAGAATCTCTATCTGGGAAGCGCCTTGTCGTTTTCGCAATACACCAATCGCCGTCTCATCGGGCGTTCGGTCTGGAACAGCAAATGGAAGCTGGTCATCCCGGGCAATACGCTCTTGAACAATCCCAACGAAGGCCTCGACCGATTCCTGCAAACGGTCAAGGACGTCAAACTCCATTTTGTCACTTACTCCTATTCCGGGAATTGATCCTCTCTGAACGCGACCCAATCGTGTTATGAACAAAACTATCGCTGCCACTGCGATCTTCATCGCGCTCACGTTGCCACCGTTCCATCTCCACGCCTTTCCGCCGGCGCCGGATCATCTGCTGTTCGGCCAGGTGCGGGATGAATTTGGCAATCCGCTTGCGCTCGATTCCGCCCAGGTGATTTTGGAAACCACCGCAGGCATCCGCATCAAAACTCAAGTCATTGCCGATTTGGAACCGGGCGTGAACTACAAATTGTCCGTGCCGATGGACTCAGGACTTACGACCGATCAATACAAACCGACCGCTTTGCGTCCGGCCGTGCCATTCAAAATGTGGGTGGTGGCGAACGGCACGACTTACCTGCCCATCGAAATGAAATTGAAGACTTCGTCGCTCGGCGCGCCGGGTGAAAGAACGCGGATCGACCTGACGCTCGGCGAGGATAGCGATGGCGACGGTTTGCCGGATGCGTGGGAGCGGGCCATGCTGACCGCGCTCGGTTTGAACATGAGCCTGGCCGAGTTCAATCCGGCAAACGATCTCGATCGGGACGGGCTGAACAATTTGGACGAATACCTCGCCGGCACTTACGCCTTCGATCCCGCCGACGGTTTCACGTTGAAAATCGCCACGTTCAATAGCGGCCAGCCGGTGCTCGAATTCATGGGCATTCGCGGGCGCACCTACAGCGTGCTTGGCTCGGAAAACATGATTCAATGGTCGCCGGTGGCATTTCGGATCGCCGACTCGGCCGAACCTGCCGCCACCGATTATTACGCCAACGACGTGCGAACGGTTCGTGTTGAAGTGCAGGCTTCCGATGCCTCAGCCACGCGCCTCAAATTTTTCAAACTCATGGTTCGTTAATTCTGCATGAAACGCCACTTTCAAACGGGTTCTCACAAAGCGCGCCGCCACTTTTTCGTTCGCTTGATGCCGGCGTCGCTTGTTCTTGCCATCGTCGCGTTTGTTTTTTTCCGTTCGCCTCCACCGCAACGGACTGGCGAAGTTGAGGCGACCATCACCGAACTCGTCCGCCGAGAAGGACTCCTCTACCGCCCAAACGAACCGCACCCATTCACCGGATATCTGGTCGAGCGTTATCCCAGCGGTGCGCTCAAATCACGCTCCGCGATTCAGGATGGATTGCTTCACGGCATTTCCATCGGCTGGCACACCAATGGCCAGATGGAAGTGCGCGAGCAATTCATTTCCGGAGTTTCCGATGGCCTCCGCACCAAGTGGTATTCCGATGGAAATCCCCTCTCGGAATCGACGATTCGAAAGGGCGCCCACCACGGCACGTTCCGGCGCTGGCATGAAAATGGTCAAATCGCCGAACAAGTGGAAATGAACGCTGGGAAACCGGATGGGCTTTCCATGGCCTGGTATCCCAGCGGGTTTCTCAAAGCCCGAACGCGCCTCGTCAACGGCCAACCCGCGCAGCAGGAATTCTGGAAGGACGGTGAAGCGCCGGCACTGGCCGCGGCTGAAGGCAATGTGCGTCCATGAAGCATCCGCAAAAATGGCGTGGCGCTTTTCATTTCCTTCAGTCGCGCAAGAACGTGAGCGAGCCCAATCGGAAAAGAAATCGTCGCCAGCCAAAGTCGATTCCGCAGCCGATCCCTTTTCGCTTCGCCCAAGCAAGTTTGCCGCGCTGCTGGGGGATTCTCCTTTCAGGCATCGTCATTTTCACGGCGATGTTCGCGCGGTTGGAAGCCGCCTCGAGCAGCGCCGATTATTCGATTTTGTACAGCAGCTTTCTCGGCGGCGGCACAACGTCCGCGTCGGCGAATTATCAGGCGGATGTGTCCTTCGGCGACTTCGGCGCCTCGAGCCAATCTGCGGACGGAGTTTATTCGATCGCCACCGGTCCGGCCGGCCAATCGAGTTTGATCGTACCATCAGTCACGTGGAATTCGCCCGGCCCAATCGTTTACGGCACCGCGTTAAGCAGCGCGCAGCTTAATGCGAGCTCCAGCGTCAGCGGAATGCTCACCTATTTGCCCCAGGCCGGCACTGTTTTGAACGCCGGCCCGCAGCAGATTCTCTCGGTCACATTCATTCCCACCGATACCGCCTCCTACTCCTCGGTTACTGTTACCGTGCGCATCGATGTGCAAAAAGCGCCGCTGACGATCACGGCTGAGAACAAAACGATGCGCCAAGGCGATCCGCTGCCGGCATTCACCGCTACTTTCAATGGATTTGTGAATGGTGATACGCCGGGAAGTCTCGATTCACCGCCAACATTGGCGACAACCGCGACACCGGCCAGCCCGTCGGGAGCGTACCCAATCATCGTCAGCGGCGCAGTCAGCGCGAATTACACCATCACCTATGTCACAGGCACGCTCACCATCACGGCGATTTCCGAGCTGCCTGTGATCACAGTTCAGCCCGCCAGCCAAGCCGCCGTGCTGGGAACGGATGTGATCCTGCGCGTGGTGGTCGAGGGCCTCGGTCCCTTCCAGTATCAATGGTTCAAAGAAGAACGGCGCCTGACCGGCGAGAATGATTCGGTTTTGACGCTGCGGTCTGTGGGAACCGAAGCCGCGGGAAGTTATACCATTGAAATCCGCAATGCCGCCGGCCCGGTGACAAGTCAGGCCGCTGTGATCACGGTCCACGCGTTGATCTCACAATTGCGCTGGGATGGCGCAGGCATTCGATTTCTTGTCACCGTTCCAGCAGGACGCCAAGGCCGCATCGATCAAAGCGAGGATTTGCAAATCTGGAATCGAGTGACACCGCAACCGATCACAGGTCAGTTTCAATTCCAGGACTCGCCCGCCGCTGAATCCCGCTACCGCTTCTATCGTGTGACGATCGAATAATGGGTTGCGAGTTCAAGCCCGCGCTCGGACTGCATATTGCCCGTTTCGTACTCCCAACCGGCCGCGCCACCATTGCACGCCAAAAATTTTTCGGAGGTGTACCGCCGCCTGTTTGCCTGATACGCATCGGGACAATGCGCGAACCTGCACCCAGGGCGGAGAATGCGCGGCCTTTTTCGCGCAAGGCTCACGCATTCCGAACGAAAACTTTCCCGGGCATTTGTTTAATCACCCGCTTCATTTCCAGGCTGAGCAACGCCACCGACACCGCGGATGCGGGCAAACCGCTGCCGCGAATGATTTCGTCCATGACTTTTTCCTCAGCCGGACCGAGGCAGGCGATGACTTTTTGTTCATTTTCGCCCAACTCGATGGCGGGCAGCACACCGGTTTCCGAGCTGCTCGGCGGGTGATTGCTCGAAGGAAACAGATACTCAAACTCGCTCAAAATATCCTCGGCGCTTTCGCAAAGCTTCGCCCCTTTCTTAATGAGGTCATGGCAGCCTTTGCTTTGCGGAGAATCGATGCGACCCGGAACCGCGAAAACTTGCCGGCCATTGTCGATGGCCATGTTCGCGGTGATGAGCGCGCCGCTCGACAAATTCGCTTCCACCACCACCGTGCCGAGCGTCATGCCCGCGACAATGCGATTGCGAATGGCAAACGTTTGCCGATCACCGCTGCGATTGAACGGGAACTGCGTGATGACCGCGCCATGCGCGGCAATGCGTTCGAATAAACCGGCATTTTCCGGCGGGAAAATAATATTGATCCCGGTGCCCAGGACCGCGACGGTCCGGCCTTTGGCCGCGAGCGCGCCCTGATGCGCGCAAGTGTCGATGCCGCGAGCGCCGCCGCTCACGACCGTCACGCCAATGTAAGCGAGTTGATACGCCAGTTTCCGCGCCACTTCCTGCCCGTAATGAGTGGTCATGCGTGAGCCGACAATCGCCACGCTGTTTTTGTCTTTGGCACTCAATTGTCCTTTTGCGTAAAGGACGATGGGCGGGTCATAAATCTGCCGCAGCAACTCGGGATATTCAGGGTCAGAGCCGACGATGACGTGCACTCCAAACTCCTCGATGCGCCTGATTTCACCCGCCAGGTCAATGGATTTCTCCCAACTGGCAATGGCTTCGGCTGTTTCCGCGCCAATGCCGCGCAATTGCAGCAGTTTGGATTTTCCGGCGCTGAGTATGGCCGGAGGTTCGCCGAAATATTCGAGGAGTTGCCGCACCCGGACCGGCCCCACGTGATCAATCATGTTCAACGCCACCAGTGCTTCCCTGGAATCCATGGCTCTGGAATAAAGGATTTTCACCGCAGGAGCAAGTGCCGAGAAAATCATCGCGATTATCGCCAAACTCCCAGCTCAGCTCAGTCGCCACCGCGTTGCTGCTTTTTGCCGATCACCTTCATCCCAAACTTCGTCGCAAACTTCGTCCCAAACTTCGTCGCAAACTTCGTCCCAAACTTCGTCCCAAACTTCGTCGCAAACTTCGTCGAGGTTTAACTCATCAAAAAACTCGACAAAGATTTCGACAAAGATTTCGACAAAGATCGCGACAAAGATTGGGACAGAGATTCAAAGGTTTCGATGCTCATCGCGGTTGAACGCAAAACGTGACAAACCTCGCTGCTTGATTTGAGAGGTCTGGGGGCTAAAGTGTTCCCGATGCGCGGCGAACCTGAAAAAGAGGAGAAATCTTTATGTTGATCAGCAAGAAAATGAACGAAGCCATTAACGAACAGATCGGGAATGAATTCTGTGCGTCCCTGCAATACGTGGCCATCGCCTCGCATTTCGCCGGCGATGCCCTTCCCGAACTGGCCGCCCATTTCTACAAACAGGCCGAGGAAGAACGCGACCATGCCATGCGCTTCGTCAAATATGTCGTGGAAGCCGGAGGCACTGTGGAAATTCCCGCCATCCCAAAACCAACCATCGGGTTCAAATCCGTCGAGGAACCGGTTCGACTGTCGCTCGAACAGGAAAAAACTGTCACGAACCAGATCAATGCCCTCGTGGAACTCGCCTTAAAAGAATCCGATCACATCACCAAGAATTTCCTCAATTGGTTTCTGACGGAGCAACTCGAAGAAGTCTCGAGCATGCAAGACCTGCTCCGCGTGGTCGAGCGCGCCGGAGAAAGAAACTTGCTCTATGTCGAGGATTACCTCGCGCGGCATCACGGAAAAACAGCCTCCAAACCCGCCGGCGGCGAAGCGTAAAAAATTGCAACGGTCGAACCCCTCACGCATGGCGCAGTCCCCAAGCCGTTCTCAAAAAGATCGCCGGTTCGAGTTCGCGGTGCGATGACATTGCGACTTTCGATCTCGCGCGGGACGGTCCTGGTGCTCCTCCTGGTCATCCTGGCGGCGTGCGCACTTTGCGGGCGAGCGGAGGAACAGGCTCCCGCTTCGTTGGCAGAACTTCAACAACGCCTCCGTTTGCATGTGGGCCAACCGCGATTCCGCGCCGCCGCATGGGGCGTGAAAATCGTCTCGTTGGATTCGGGCGCGACACTTTTCGCGACCAACGATCAAAAACTGTTCAAGCCCGCTTCCAACGCTAAGCTTTTCACCGGCGCAATGGCTCTCGATCGCCTCGGCCCCGCGTACCGGATTCGGACTTCCTTTTACGCCACACAACTTCCCGATCGATCCGGCGTGCTCAAGAGTGACTTGACCGTTTTTGGGCGAGGCGATTTCTCGTTCGCCGCGCGTTTTCACGACGGCAACTATTCCGCGGCCATTCGCCCCTTGCTCGATGCCGTTCACCGCGCCGGCATCCGCAAAATCGAAGGCGATCTCGTCGGTGACGAATCCTATTTTCAGGGTTCGCGTTTTGGCTCGGGCTGGACCTGGGACGATTTGCAGTATTACTACGGCGCGGAAGTCTCGGCGCTTACGATTCAGGACAACGTGGTGGATCTCTTTATCGAACCCGGTGAGCGCGTCGGCGCGCCATGCCGCATTTCAACGCTTCCGCCAATTTCCTTTTTGAATATTCTCAACCAGACCCAAACCACGCCACACGGCACCCGATCGAACGTGGATGTGTTCCGGCCTTTGGAACAAAATACCGTTCACCTCACCGGCCAGATCCCAATCGGCGGACGACCGCTGACCAATGCCGTCGCCGTGCATCAGCCCGCCCGATGGTTTCTTGATTTGTTTCGCCAAGCCTTGCGCGAAGCCGGAATCGAGGTGACAGGCAAATCGAGGATCACTTCCCATCGAACGCCGAGTGACGAATCACTGCGATTGGAGATTGCGCATGTCGAATCGCCACCTTTGAGTGCATTGCTGCCGCGCATGATGAAACCGTCGCAAAACCTCTATGCACAATTGCTCTGGCTGCAAACCGGCGTGTGCGGCCAGACCGATCGACGCCACGCAACCGCCGAGGATCTTGGATTGCGTGAAATGAAAAATTTTCTCGGCGAGACGGGCGTTCCCGCGCGCGACGTTCTGCTCGAAGAAGGCTCGGGCCTTTCCCGCAGCGCTCTGGTCACGCCCGAGGCCACTGTGAATTTGTTGCGTGCCATGGCTCAGCATCGTCACGCAAATACTTTTTACGAATCGCTTCCCATCGCCGGGCGTGATGGCACCTTGCGAAACCGCATGAAAAGTTCGCTCGCCGAAGGGAACGTCCGCGCCAAAACCGGCACCTTGCGGTATGTCAACACCCTTTCCGGCTACGTCACCAATCGCGCCGGCGAGCGGCTCGTCTTCTCGGTCATGCTCAACAATTATTTCAATCCCGGTTCGGGATCGACGTCACGTGACGACGTGGACGCAATTGCCGTTTGGCTGGCCGAGTCCAACTTCAAAAGCGCGTTAATTTCCGGGGAACAATAAGTAAACCCATTGGCCGGCAAAGTTTGAACCTGACCTCCTCCGAAGTGCG
>JBFMDG010000150.1:0-12138 GCA_040754135.1 Verrucomicrobiota bacterium | reverse complement strand
AGCGTGCGACCCAACGACCGAACCAAAAGGGTTTTGGCCAGTCCAGGCACGCCGACAATGAGGGCATGGCCTCCGCAAAAAATCGTCAGAAGCACATTATCGATGACCTCCTTTTGCCCGATGATGATGCGGCTGAGTTGTTCGATCAGGAGGCTTCGTTTTTCGGTGAGCCGCGCGATGGCCTGGACATCGATCGTTGAGGGGGGCTGGCCGGTGGGATTTGCTTGAGGGTCTGGCATAGGCTTAGGACGTCAGTTGCAATTCACATTAGGACACGATCCATTTCTGTTTGTTTCAAAAAATCTCATTCGCGCCGGCGGCGCTTGCTCGACGCTTTCGCGGCCGATTGCCATCGTTGTCCAGCCATCGCGCCATCCCACACAGGTCGTTATTCCGCCGGTTCAATTCTCAAGGAGGCGCGATCAAACAAGGCTTCTCCTTTGGCGCCGCGCAGTTCACAGATCAATTCCACACTCGTTCCTGCGTCCCCGACCTGAAATGGGTAAGTGAACTCGCGCCAATCGGCTGTGCCGCTCAACTCAGGCAAAGGTGATCCGCCGGAAATCCGCAAGCCCGCCCCACTCTGCTCGTCTGATTCAGCGGCGGGCTCGACTTTTTTCGTCCGAATTTTGCCTTTAAAACTGTAAAAGCCCGGAGTGAGCGTCACGCGTGTGCGCCAGGAAGCGAGCACGTCTGTTTGTGGCGAGTGAATGAGCAAAACCGACTGGCCGTTATCGGTGCGTTCTTCGAATCTTGGATCGCCACCGTGAACGCGCGGTTGCCAATGCATCAGACGCGGGACTTGCCCGCGCACGCCCGAGGAGGGCATCGGTGGTGGATTCAACTGTCGCCGCAAGCTTTCCGCCCGCTGCTGGATGCGTTGTTTCAGATAACGCACTTCACCGTCCCAATGCCGCGCGCTGCCGAAATGCGGTTCCGGACCAAACACCGGCCGAATGAGAGCGGCCAGTTCATCGATGCGGCGATGTATTGCCGGCACGGTGAGCACGTTGGTCAGCAGTTGCGTCATTCGTTCCTTGTAAAGCTTGCGGCCTTGCTGCGTGCTCAAAATGGATCGGGCGATGTACCCTTCAAAATGCGGCAGGATTTCACAATCCGGGGTTGTCCGCTCGACACCAAACATCTGGTCGAGACCATGCGGAAAGAACACCATCTTGTTCGATTCTTTGTCATGAAAGATCCGGTAGTTATTCCGGTTCATGGCGTAGCCGTCCCAATGGCATTGCATCACTTCCATGGCCACGAACGAGTAGAAGCGCTCCATATCAAGCACTTTCTCGAACCGCGCCAATCGTGTTTTCGGATCGGCCTCGCGCGCGGCGGCTATCAACGCGCGCATGCCGCTGTGATCGTCCGTCTGATCTCCGGAGTTGATGGAAAGCGATTCGGTGATTTCCTTGACGAAGCCGCCGTCATACAAATTCCCGCTGACATTTTTGAAATGGCGTTTGAGGAATTGTTTGTTGTAACCCTCGGTGAGGACGTAAAGACCGAGCTTGCGGCCGTTCAGCGAAACAGTGGCATGCGCCGCTCGCGGCACCGGCACACCTGCCTTCAAAAATAATTCCCGGCAAATGCGTTCAGAAAGGTAGGAAGGATCTTGCACGGAATTGTTCAGGGAAAACTTTTCCAGTCCATGAAAACTCTGGCCGGGTACAAACTTGTCGAAGTTGAGCGTGAAACAAGGATTATGATCGATCGGACGGAAACTCCCGGCCGCCCCTTTCAAATGGACGGCCACGTTGGTGAAAGCGCGGCCGCCCTCGCGAACGGTGGCTTTGACTGTCGGGCGCGATTCGTCGCCACCTCCCCAGCCGGAGCGACGCAGAGTGCTGATGCCGGAAGGGGGAATTTCGATTTCGATCCGGAATACGGTGGCATTCGTGAAAATGGCATCGCCCGCTCCGCTCGCGGAGTACGCGCGGCACAGGGTCACACACCCGAGCCAGAGCCATAAAAATCGTCTCATAAACAAACTGGGGCAGACCATCTGGGCTCGGACTTTAGCCGAACCATAATGCGCAATCTAATCTTATCTTTCACTTCCGCTTTGGTGTTCGAGTTCCTTCCACAGTGATGTACTGGCTGCCCGGAACCCGAGTGCCCCTCCGACCTCAGACATGACGAATTCCCATCGCCCTCTTCGGCGCCGCAAAATCGCTCAGCGCTCCTCACGAAAACCCCTTCAACCCTTCAACTCTTCAACCCTTCCTCCCTACCCGTCTCCTCCGCATTGGCATTTGAGATCGGATCGTTCTCGATCAGTTCCCAGATGCGCTGGAGGGTGTCGTTGGTGATGCGAACTTCGCGGACGCGTTCGGACGCGCCCGTGACCGGCAATGCAACGCACGAGAGCGGTGGACCTTGTTCCGGCGCCGTGGATGGAGCTGACGTCCGGCCGTTTTCGGCAATAATCATCGTCACAGGAATTACTGGCGGAGCCATGGGAGCGCTGGCCGTTTTGATCCCGGCGGCGATCACTTCCTTGATCGATTCAAGGCCGTCGGCGAAGCCAGAGAGTTGTTGCACGACCTGGGAAACGGGATCTTGAGCGTCCGCACCGCGGAAGAGCAGGTGTTTGCGAAATGCCTTTTTGATTTCTTCCCAGCGCGCGGTTTCTTTGGGAGTGAGCGTGCCGGTCAATTCCTTGAATTTCAGCAAATTGGCCTCGGCCCCTTGCGCGAGAGTTTGCGCTTCATTGCGATAATGATCCTGCACGAGCGTGCGAATTTCGTCGTCATTCATGATCGGCGAAATTTTTTCGGCCAACCGATTCATGTTCCGGTAACTGCCTTGCAATTTGAACGGAGGCTCGGTTCGGTAAATATCGGATTGGGCCGCGCTTCGGATGTATTCCTCATTTACGCGCAACGCCACGTCGCGAACTCTGGCCAGCTTTTTCATCACCTCGATAAATTCTGCGAGTTGTTCGGCAGACCAGTTGGCTTCAAATGCGCCTTCCGAGGGAAGGTGCTGGGCGAGGCGGATGATTTCGTAAAGATCCTTGGGAGCGCGATTCACCACCTCGGCAAGCCACGGATTTGAGCCTGCGGCATTTTCGAGGTAACTGAGCTGGAACGCCTCCTGATGGCCGCCGAGGACGTCGCCCAAATTGTAGGTGTCGGCGCGGTTGGCCAGCATGTCCGGAACGCGGAATTTCTCGCCACTTTCCGTGTAGGGATTTCCCGCCATGGTGACCACGAAACGTTTGCCGCGGAGATCGTAGGTGCGCGGATGCCCGCGATAAACGCCTTCGATTCGGCGCTGTCCATCGCAGAGGCTGATGAATTTCTGCAAAAATTCCGGATTCGCGTGCTGAATGTCATCCAGGCAGACCATGACATTGTCGGCCATCTCGAAGGCGAGATTGAGTTTGTCGAGTTCCTCGCGCGCGGCGGCGTTGGGCGCTTCGGCGGGATCGAGGGAGACGACGCGCTGGCCCAGGGCGGGGCTGTTGATTTTGACGAAGACCAGCCCGAGCCGGTGAGCGATGTATTCCAGGAGAGTTGTTTTTCCGTAACCTGGAGGGGAAATCAGCAGCAGCAAGCCCATGCGATCGGTTCTTTTGGCCTCTCCGGCGGCGCCGATTTGCTTGGCCAGGTTGTCGCCGATGAGCGGGAGGTAAACTGAATCGATGAGGCGGTTCCGCACAAAGGAGGTGAGCACGCGCGGCCGGAAATCGTCCAGGCGCAGGCGCAGGCGGCCGGCCTCGACCTGTTCCTTTTTCAGGAGCTGACATTGTTGAAAGAGCGGAACGCAATTATTGTCATGGGCCCGCAATCGATGCATGAACTCGACGTAATGCACCGGCAAACGCCCGTTCTGAATTCGAGGATGATTTCCCAGCAGACCTTCAACCGCGCGTTCGAGAGACGCGTGCACAACCCGGTTCCGCAAATGCGAACCGCGCAGAAGCATCCCCGCCGCTTCATCGATGAATTCAGCGCGACCCGCCAGTTCCGCGGGCAATTCCGGATCGCGCCCCAGAGCATTGATGAAACCGGTCATCCAATCGCGGAGCAATTGGAAGTGACTGGCGGGATCGGTTTCGACGGCTTTGCGGGCAGCGCGGAAAGCGTCGTGAAAGCGGCGCGCGGCCAGGTGCAGTTCGAAACGTTCGACCAGCTCCGCCGCATCAGGGCTGGCGACGCATTGATCCGCTTCGAACTTCAACTGGAAATAGAGATACTCGGCGGCCTCGCCAGCCCATTTCTCTTCGAACAAGCCGCTGCTTCCAATCCATTGGCGAATCATCGCTTCGAGTTCAGCGATGTAGCTCGGCTGGGTTTGCTCGCCGGGGAAAAGTTTTTTCATCGTGCCGAAGCCGCGCAGTTTGGCCGCGATGAGCGCCTTGAGATCGCTTTCGGGAAGCAATTGCCAGAAGACCGTTCCGAGCGCACGGGCGCGCGTGTGATATCGAAGCAGTCCAATGCACCCGTGAAGCTCGACCAGCGCCCGGAGAATGTGTGCGGCGTCCTGGTCATGCACCCCTTTGACATATCCCTCGCCGTAGCGCGGCGCCATGAAATCACGGGTCAATGCCAAAAGCTCCTCCCCTTCGAGCGCCGGCGCCGATTCCGGCCGAGAACCGTCCGCAGCCGTTTCCTCGTTCCAGAGGCGGCCCTGTTTTTGGAGCTGTTCAAAACATTTGTAAGCGAGATATTCCGCGCGATAAATGTGCGGCGTTTCCGCGACCGATTCGAGATGCCAGACCGGGCGCGTGGCCGCGAAGGCCGGATCCTCGATCGGTTCGAACAATCCGGTCCCGGTCAGATGCAGGCACATTTGCTCACCGCGCGGGACAATCGTCAGATCGAGCTCCTGCGTGTTGACGAGGAACTGATGCCGTCCCAGCTGGATCAAATCCGTTCCCGCAGCAAAGAGCTCGTGCCGGTCCTTCCATTGGCGCAGCGCATTCTGATGAATGGTTTTGAGCTGGCTTTGGACATCGTCGGCTTTCCCGCTATCCCCCAATTCCAGGAGTTGATCGATGAGGTTGCGGACCTTTTCCACCATCTGATCGGAGGCAAAATAAGCATTGATTTCCTCGGTCGAAGGCAGCCGTTCGGCGCGGTAGCGTATCGATTTGAGAATCCTTTCGGCGGTGGTGAACAGTGCTCCCGCTTTCCGATTTCTCGATTCGATCAGATCCAGTTTGCGCGCTTCAAATGCCCCGGCCAAAGCCGTTCGCTTTTCTCCCAACTGCACCACGAATTCATCAAAATCGGCAAATCGCGCTTCCAGTTCCTCGACCTGCACCAGCATCCGGTTCAAATATTCGCTGCACTTTTCCGGGGTGACGCACAAATCGAGGTAATTGGCCAATGCCTGATCGAGCAGCCGCAATTGCGAGGCAAACTCGGCCACGGCTTCGGCGCCGCGCAATTCCCGGATTCGATTTTTCAACGCGGCTCGTCCCTGGTTGAGCACGGAATAAATCGCGGTGATGCCTTCCACAATGCGCGTCGTCTCGGTCGCGTCACGCAGCGAAAGATTGGTCAAGGTCTCGATGAGCAGGTCCAGCTCCTGGCCAGCGGCGTTCATTTCCTCCTCGAGTGCTTTGGCTTCAGTCACCTTGCCCAGGCGCGGCACAGCGGATGTCACGGCCGCAGCGCGATCACGAAACGGATTCAGCGCATCGGGCTGCAACAGAAACTCGACGGTTTGCTCCGCGAGCTTTGCCGCCGAGCTGGCCACCGCCTCTTCGCTCTTGGCCAAAGCTGCGGCATCGGCGTAGCGCAGATCTTTGGTCGAAACCAGTTCGCCCCTCATGGCGCGCAATTCACGCAAGCGATGCACGTACTGTTGCAGCGACGTGAATTTTTCATTGGCGATGCCGCGGAGCAGATCAGCGGCTTTGGCGGTGACACGGGCCACTTCGAGCGCGGCGGAGCGGCGCAGGCTGGATACTTTTTCAAATTCCGCCAGCGCCGCCGATGCTGCCTTGCTGATCTCGACCAGCGGCGCTTTCAACCCGAACACTTCTGGCCGATCGAGCCAGAAGTAACTGTCGAGGACATCCCCGGTTTTTTTCACCAGGTCAAAATAGAGTCCCGCGTAGGAATCCTCTTTTGCACTGAGGGTCAAAATTTCCTGGCACTCCGCCATGCAGCGGACGATGGCCGGATTGCCAAGTTTGGAAAGGTAACTTTCGCTTTGCACCTCCGGCTGCCATCCGGGTCCAACGAAAGGCGTTTGCCAGATTTGAATCACGTGATGGCGTTGCGGCTCTGCCGTCGCGCGGAAAACGGCCATCTCGCCATTCTCAAAGAGGGAAAACCCTCCGCAAATGATGGGCGTTTCGAGCGTGCGCGCGATGACGTTGTAAGAAAGCAAAACGTATTGCCCTCGCTCCCGATTATAAAACGCGAAGAGATAATCCTCGCCGTTGGGCGCGGCAATCCGTTTGTAAAACATCATCTCCGTCAGCTGGGTTTCAAACAGCTTGAACTCGCCGCTTTGCAGATAATAGCCGCGCGAAAAGAGGATTCCCTGATCCGACGGCAGCAGCACGCACGAATCGGCAATGGCATCGATCCGCTGCACCTGCTTCAGCTTTTCGTTGAAAACCAAATAACGAAATGCTTTCTCCGCATACGGCCGGATCTTGAGCAGCACAAGGCTCCCGACAATCGAATAGAACACTTCGGCGTCATCGAGCGTTTGATCGCGATGATCCACCGGCTCCGCATAAATTCCTTCTCCACTGTCGGTATTGTCCTCGACCTTGATGGTGAGGTCGCCGCCAATGCATTCCACAAAGACGCGGTCTTCGATGCTGATGTGCGGATGCAAACCGTGCCGGTGCAGTTCGCGATGGGCGCGCGTCCATTGGAATTCGTGCTGCGCTGGGTACCCGTACTCGTGATCGAATCGATTGCCCACATAAACGAATTCCTCCTGCTGGCAAATCCATTTGAACGTCTTGATGTCATCGACATTTTTTCCGACGCGGAACTCCATGAATAACGCGGGACCAATAAGGGCGAAGCGCGAGAAGACCGCGTGTTTGTAATAGCGGTAAAGATTTTTGAAATCAGCGGCGAATTGGGGATCGCCCACCGCGTCCAAAGGCAGTTCCCGGAAATGATGGCCTTCGAGCCGATAAACCCCAAACACGTCTTCGAGTTTGGTTTCGCTCCTTAAACCGAGGTGGACGTTGTAACCGAAAAGAAACCGCCCCTGGCCAATCGGCACGATATCGCGCGCGATGCAGTTATTCGCGGTGCTGATCCGCTCCGTCGCAAGAAGGAGCGTGGGAATGGATCCGAAAACATCCTGCCGCGCTCGATTGAGTTGTTCGAGGCGAACGCGGAGATCGCTGGCGTGGGAAGAAAGCCGCGCCCGCAGGATTTCGTAGGTGCCCTGATCCAATTGCGGGGGACCGGCTTCGGAATTCGTCGATGCTCTGGTCTCGGTGGACATCAGCCTGGTGCATTCGTAAGCGCGGGCCGCTTGCGCGCGCGCCCGCGCCACGGGCGCCGTTTAGTTCCCCACTTTTTCGCCGTCCGTTTTGGCGAGCAACGAAGCCATCTTGTCCGCCAATCCGACTCGTTTGGCGTGGCCTTGCAATGCTCCCAGCAAGCCGCGCGTTTTCGGATCGTCCGCCAATGACATCATCTGGCCGAGCGCCGCCGAAATGGTCAGGTTTTTCAAATCCTCCGTTGTCAGCCCGAACTGATCGATGAACGTTCGCAACTGTTGCTTGAAATAATCCGGGTCGCTGTTGAAAAACGTTTCCTTAACGTCACTCAATGTCGCGCTGTTCTGCACGAGGCGATCGACCGCTTTGCCCGTGCTCACGGCGCTGACGATGCGATCAAAGAACTGGGTGTCGCCACCGACGATTTCGATTTTCGCGCTTTTCATCGCTTCGGAAAGCACCAGCGCCTGGTTTTCGGCGATTTGTTCACTGGCGTGAATGGCGGCCAATTCGATATCGCGCTCTTTGTGAAGACGGAGCTTGAACTCTTCATGATCGCGTCCGGCTTCGTGAAACTGTTTCATGGCTTCAGCCTTGTCGCGAATTCCTTTGGCTTCAGCGGAGAATTTCAATTCCGCCACATTGGCTTCGGCGGTGCCTTGCTTTTCAATGGCCGCGGCTTTGGCCTCGAGCACCCGCGCCTCTCCTAATCCGGTCGCTGCGGATTCGGCGGCCGTGGCTTCGGCCAGTTGTTTTTTGGCCGTGGCCAATTTCATCGCCGCCGCCTCTTCGGCCTCGGCTTGAATCAATCGTTGTTGAGCGAAACGTTCGGCGGCCTGTTTCTCCGCTTCGGCATGTCGCACGGTCGTCAGCAAATCCTGCTCGGCCTTGATTTCCGCGGCGCGCCTGGCTGCTTCCGCGGCTTTGATCCCCTTGACCAGCGCCGCTTCCGCCTCTTTCTCGGCCGCCGTCACGGCCACTTTCTTTTCCCGATCGGCGTTGGCAAATGCCTCCGTATCTTTGATCCGTTGCTGTTCCTGCACCACCGTCTTTTCCACTTCGAGGCGCTCGCGAATCACGTTCTGAATCTCCTTTTGGTTGGTTTCGATTTCCCGGTCGCGAGCAATCCGCGCCAGCGTCACCAGCCGCTCCCGCTCCGTCACCTCGAGCATTCGATCTTTCTCGACCCGTTCCTTTTCAACCGCGTCGGTTCGTTCCTTATTGCGTTGGGCCACGACAATCTGGCGATCCTTGTTTTGGTCGGCCACTTGCAGTTCTTCCTCGACGGCAATGCGGGCCTGCTCGGCCTTGAGCCGCTGTTCCTGCTCGACTTTTTTGGCTTCGGCTTCTTCGCGCGCGCGAATCGTTGCCACCTCGCGCTTTTGCTTTTCCTCGGCTTCGGCGAGCTGTTTGTGCATTTCCAGGATCGCTTCCTTGGCTTCAACGTTCTGCTTCGTAATGGTCTTCTCCCGGTCGTTGTCGATTTTGTTCGAGAGCACCTTCTGTGTGGCCGTCAATTCGGTAATCTTTTTAATGCCCTCGGAATCGAGAATGTTGTCGGGATTGAGCAGGTTGACCGGGGTTTGTTCCAGATAATCGATGGCCACGTCTTCGAGCACAAATCCGTTCAAATCGGTGCCGATCAATTTCAAAATGCCTTCCTTCAGTTTCTCGCGGGAATTGTAGAGGTCCACAAACTGGAACTGGCGGCCGACCGTCTTGAGCGCTTCTGAGAATTTGGCGTCGAACAGTTCGACTATGGCTTCCTGGCTCGAAGCGCGGGCGCATCCGACCGATTGCGCGACTTTGAGGACGTCCTCCGGCGTTTGATTCACGCGCACGAAGAAAGCGACTTTGATATCCGCGCGCATGTTATCCATGCAGATCAATCCATTTTTTCCATTGCGATCGATCTCGACCCGTTTCACAGAGATATCCATGATTTCCGCCTGGTGAATGATGGGAAAAACGACAATGCCGGAAAAGGATACTTTGGTTCCGCCCATGCCGTTGCGCACAATCGCCCTCCCCTGCTCCACTTTCCGGAAACATTTCACCACGCTGATAATTCCGAGCACCATGATAGCGGCGAAAATCAATCCGCCGATGCCGAGCAGCACGTCAATGAATAGGAACATAATCAGGCCTCCAGTTTGTCTGCGGTCACTTTGACCACATAATAGACATTTTTTTGTTTATCCTCGCGAACCACCAAAGCCGTCTCGCCTTTGCGCAGCGGCTCTTCCTCGGCGGCGCGCACATTGATCAACAAGGGCGCCCCGCGCGTCTCGATCTGCGCTTGTCCAAAGTCCCGCGTGATTTCACTGGTCGTGACAATGCACGATTGCCCGATGAGCGATTTGTATTCGTCCTGCTCGCGATTGAGCAGAGCAAAAATTCTTTTCAAGGGCATCGTCGCATACCGCGTGATCACGGCGCTGATCACCAGGATCGGGCCGAGAAATAACAAGGCGCGCAACACGGAATGATTATTCAGATAATGATTCACGGTCATGGAGCTGATCCAGAGGGAGAGCGCCAGAACGCTCAGAACAATCATCACCGGCACCTCGCCAATGTTCACAAATTGGAGGAGATGCGCGAACCAACCGACGCCCACGCTTCCATGCGCCGCCTTGTGGCTGGCCGCCTCATGGTCGGTTGTCCCCTCGACGTTTGAATGCGCGAGTTCCGCGGAATGGTGTACATCCGTCTCTGGCAAATGCGCGTCAGCCCCTCCTCCGTCTGCTTGAAAGTCGCCTCCGGCATCAGCATGAAAGTCAAAGTCGAGCAGGCCGACCGTGACCAACAACCAGTAGATAACCACGATCCCCAACAGGAGTGTGAATGGGAGATTCACCAGGCGAACCGACTCAAGAAGAACCTCAATCATAGTTGCCTCGGGTTGTTGTTTGCCGAAAAGACTAAAGCGCTACCCGGCCAGTCTCAATTCCAAAAACCAGACCCATTTCTAAGCCGATGGAGCCGAGGTCGATTTCAGTTCCGCTCGGGCTTTGGCGATGGCTTGATCGCGGAGGTGGGTCACGCCTTGAACCGTTTCAGCGGCTTCGCTCAGTCGCTGTCGCAACTCGCCGAGTTCAGCTCGGATATTTTTCAGACGACAAGCGGCCTCAGCAGTCACGCTCGATTCGGTGGTCGTGGACGATTGCGCCAACCGGGCCGCGCAACGCGTTTCTTCAGCTTCCAATTTCCTGATCTGTTCCTCGAGCAGATGCTTCAGGTTGACCGCCGAAGCCAGCAGCTGGTTGAATTTTTCGAGTTCAGCCTGGCGTTTTTCCCGAAGTGATTTCCCTTCATTGGATGCGGCGAGGGTCGAAGGGATCAGGCCAAGAAATTTCCCGCCAGTCCTCAAGCCGCGCCGCAAAATGTTCCAAAACGACTTCAAAGTTGAATGTTCGGTGCCGTTCGAATGCTTCGGTTTGACGTAACTCGACTCTCACTTTTTCTGTGCGCCTCAGCGATTCTTTTCAGCCAGGGGCAAGGGCAGCTGGCGCAATTGCAGTTCATCCAGCGTGCTCACACCCAGCCCGATCAAACGCAACGGCCGGTTCACCAGCCTTTCCCGGCCCAAAAGATAACAGCCCATTCGGTAAATCTCCGCAGCTTCGGTGACCGGCTCTTCCAACGTCACCTGGCGCGTCAGGGTCGTGAAGTCGCCGTAACGAATCTTCACCTGCACAGTGCGTGCGCCCAGCCGATGGCGCTGCAGTTTGCCAGCAATCTCGGCCGCCTGTTCGCGCAGACAGGCTCGCAGCACTTTTCGATCGTCAGTGTCTTTCAGGAATGTGTTCTCGCTGCTGATGCTTTTGATCTCCTCGCCCAATTCGAGCGGCCGATCATCTTCTCCCAAAGCAAATCGTTTCAAGACCGGTCCGAAAGAACCGACCAACGCCCGCAAGTCGCCGCGGTGATCCTGCAGATCGCCAATCGTGCTGAGACCCGCGTTTTGCAGCACTTGTTCGGTCACTTTGCCCACGCCATGAATGGCGCGCACGGGCATGGGGCGAAGAAAGGCGACCTTTTGACTTTCAAGAATGAGCGTCAGTCCATCCGGCTTTTGATGGTCGCTGGCAATTTTCGCCAGGAGCTTGTTGGAAGCGATGCCGATGCTCGTGGTGAGGCGGCGGCTGGAATAGATGGTTTGTTTCAAGCGGCGGCCCAGAGGCAGAGCGCGTTGCAGGCTTTCATCCGGATTGGCGGCCTGGCATTGGGCGGAGAAATCGAGATACGCCTCATCGATGGAGACCTGCTCGATGGTGGCGCCGGTGCGCCGGACAATTTCCATGATGGCGTGCGATTCCGCGCGATAAAAATCCATGCGGGGCCGGATGAAGATGCCGTTCGGACAAAGTCGTTGGGCGGTGCGGCTGGGCATGGCCGAGCGGACGCCGAATTTGCGCGCCTCGTAACTGGCCGCGCACACCACGCCGCGTTGATCGGCCGGCGCGCCGACGATCACCGGTTTCCCGCGCAGTTCAGGCCGATCACGCTGCTCGACCGACGCGTAGAATGCATCCATGTCCAGATGAAAAATAACGCGAAACACGGAAAACAATGCGGCAACGTCCGCGGAGATTCAGGTGCAAAATATCGAGGAGCGATCAGGGGAATAAGCCGCGCGTCTTCTTGGCTTCGTAAAGACGCTTGATGCCGAGACTCGAGGCCGCCAGGCG